>NZ_JBXAXZ010000002.1:57137-362829 GCF_056782055.1 Dellaglioa sp. CoH-57-MRSF-16
ACAAGAAGTACAAGAAGTACAAGAAGTACAAGAAGTACAAGAAGTACAAGAAGTACAAGAAGTACAAGAAGTACAAGAAGTACAAGATAGCTATTATGATAATCAGTCAGATGAAGAAGTCAAAAGGTCAGATGCAAGTTATCAATTTCCATCACTTGATTTATTACCAGATCCTATTTTAGAAAATGCTGGTGAATTAGATGATTGGGTACTTTCTCAAATTGATGTATTAAATAATACATTGGAAGCATTCCATGTTAATGCAGAAGTTGATGGCTGGACAGTTGGGCCAACGGTGACCCAATTTGAAGTATCATTAGCTGCTGGTGTTAAGGTAAGTAAGATTACCAACCTTGTTGATGACTTGAAACTAGCGCTTGCTGCAAAAGATATCCGTGTAGAGGCGCCAATTCCTGGACGTAGTAGTGTTGGAATTGAAATACCTAATTTAAAATCAAGACCAGTCCTTCTCTCGGAAGTATTGAGATCTCCAGTGTTTATAGAAAATAAATCACCATTGACGGTGGCGTTAGGTGTCGATTTATTTGGTGAAGCACAAGTAACTAACTTACAAAAAATGCCGCATGGATTAATTGCTGGTGCTACAGGGTCTGGTAAGTCAGTTTTTATCAATAGTTTATTAGTTTCTATTTTATATAAGGCAACACCAAACGAAGTTAAATTGTTATTGATTGATCCTAAAGCTGTCGAATTAGCGCCATATCATGATATTCCTCATTTATTAGCACCTGTTATATCAGATGCAAAAGCAGCTTCGGCAGCTTTGAAATGGGCTGTTGATGAAATGGAAGAACGCTATCAAAAATTAGCTGCAGCTGGAGCTAAAAATATTGGTAACTTTAATCAAAAAGCAGAAGCTAATGGCGATTTTGGCCTAAAGATGCCGTATATTTTAATTATTATTGATGAATTAGCTGATTTAATGATGGTTGCTTCAAATGAAGTTCAAGAATATATTGCAAGAATTACACAAAAAGCTAGAGCAGCAGGAATTCATTTAATTCTGGCTACACAACGACCAAGTGTTGATGTTGTTACGGGTACAATTAAAAATAATATTCCAACTCGAATTGCATTTATGGTTTCTAGTCAAATTGACTCGAGAACTATCTTGGATACGGCCGGTGCTGAAAAATTACTTGGACGAGGCGATATGCTCTATCTAGGTAATGGATCAAGTCAGGCTGTTAGGTTACAAGGAACGTATATAGAAGATGAAGTAGATTTAATTACAGATTTTGTTAGAACTCAAGGAAAGCCAAGATATGCATTTAATCCAGATGGACTGAAAAAAATGGCAGATCAAAATGAACAACAAGATGATTTATTGCCAGGTATTTTAGATTTTATTGCGCACGAACAAACCATTTCAACTTCTAAATTACAGCGCGTCTTTTCAATTGGGTATAATAGAGCTGCCAATATTATTGACGAACTTGAAAATCAGCAACATATCTCACATGCTAAGGGGTCGAAACCTCGAGATGTGTATTTAAATGAAGATGAACTCAGACGGATGAGAGAAGAATTTTAACGACAAACTGAATATTAACTCATTTTATGGTAAAATTATGAATGAATAATGTCAGAAAAGGGGATAATGATGAATAACCAAAAAGTATATTATTTTGTAGGAATAAAAGGCTCAGGGATGAGTTCTTTAGCATTAATTTTACACGATCAAGGATTTAAGGTTGAAGGCTCTGATATTGACCAATATACATTCACACAACGTGGATTAGAATTAGCTAATATTAAGGTTTATTCATTTGATGAAAAAAATATCCATGAAGGTTTGACTGTAATTGCGGGAAATGCATTTACAGCGGATCATCCTGAACTTAAAAAGGCACGTGAAATGGGATTAGATATTGTCAGTTATCCTGAAATGTTAAGTCGATTAATGGAAGGTTACACAAGTATTGGTGTTGCCGGCTCTCATGGTAAAACAAGTACAACAGGATTGCTTGCACATGTCTTAAGTGGTATTGCACCAACGAGTTACTTAATTGGGGATGGTACTGGTAAAGGAAAACCTGATGCAAGATTCTTTGTTTATGAAGCAGATGAATACCGTCGACATTTTGTTGCCTATCACCCAGATTATTCAATTATGACTAATATTGATTTTGATCATCCAGATTATTTTACTGGTATTGATGACGTTTTTGATTCATTTGAAACAGTTGCAAAACAAACCAAAAAAGGAATATTTGCTTGGGGAGATGATCCTTTACTCCGTAAAATAAAAGCTGATGTTCCAATTTATTATTATGGTACAAAGGATTCTGATGATTTCCAAGCTCGTGATATAAAACGAACAACTAAAGGTTCTGAATTCGATGTTTATTATCACGATACATCATTAGGTCATTACCAAATTCCAATTTTTGGTGAACATAATATCTTAAATAGTTTGGCCGTTATTGCTGTTTCGTATTTTGAAAAAGTTGATTTAGAAGAAATTGCAAGTGAATTATTAAGTTTTAAAGGGGTTAAACGCCGGTTTAGCGAAAAGTATATTGGTGATATGACAATTATTGATGATTACGCACATCATCCATCAGAAATTAAAGCAACAATTGATGCTGCTCGTCAAAAATATCCTGATAAAGAATTAATTGCGGTCTTCCAACCACATACGTTTAGTAGAACTATTGCGTTGATGGATGATTTTGCAATTAGTTTGAATCTTGCCGATAAGGTTTATTTAACGGATATTTTCAGTTCTGCTCGTGAAACATCAGGTAATGTTTCTAGTGAAGATCTTGGTGCAAAGATTGTTAAGGGTGGCGAGATTATCAAACTTGATAATCTTTCGCCATTACTTGATTACAATAATGCAGTTGTTATTTTTATGGGCGCTGGAGATGTCCAAAAATATGAATATGCATATGAAGAATTATTGAGTAATTTAAGTTTTAAAAATAATTAGTTGCTGAAAAAGAAATGATTTTCGAATCATTTCTTTTTTATTACTTAATTTTTTTTTACGAAAAGTGAAAATTCTTGATAATTTTACATGATTTGGTACACTTGTCCTTATACATACAAGGGGTTATCCTTTAAAAAGGTTAATGCTGTATGAGGTTAAAAGTCATGTTGTATTCTGATTAAAATAAGTAGTATTGCTCTAACTTATTTCATTTTATTAAATTAGTTGTAATAGGTTTTAGTGTATTAATCACAATATTTTAAACATGATTTCTTAATTAACAAGGAGGAAAATAAGATGGATAATCAAAATAGCGTTATTATTAATGAAAAAGATGGATTAAATCATTTTTTAGCAAAATTATATGGGTATATGGCGCTTGCAGTTGGCGTTTCAGCTGTCACAGCATTTTTAACATTGACAGTATTTCAAAAATTAGTTTATGGCTTTATGGCAGAACATTCATGGTCAATTTGGGCATTATTTATTGTCCAATTGGTGGTTGTCTTAAATATTAACGTAAAGGCATCAAGGGCACCATTTGTAACATTTGCTTTATTGATGGGGTATTCTGTACTTGAGGGCGTAACGTTGTCGTTGATTATATCAATGTATTCAGTCGGGAATATCATTGCTGCATTTGCCGCAAGTTCGGCTGTATTCGTTACGATGACCATTTTAGGAAATGTTACTAAACGAGATTTAACTAAATTAGGCACACAGGCATTAGCAGCTTTGGTTGGACTAATTGTTGCTTCATTTGTAAATTTATTCTTACAAAGTGAACTTATTAATTACGTATTCTCATATATCGCTGTGATTATTTTCACCATTTTAACAGCGTGGGACACACAAAAATTAAGACAAGTATTTTTACAACGAGATAGCAATGTTTCAGTTTCTAACTTAGCTATGACAGGTGCACTAATGTTATATCTTGATTTTATTAATTTATTCATTTCATTCTTACAAATCTTTGGTTACGGTGGTAGAGATTAGTAATTCATAAATAAGAAGGTTAAACCTCCAAGTTAAGGATTTATAACTTGGGGGTTTTTATTACTTTATTGAGTTATTAGCGTATTCATTATTAATCACGGCTGATGTTTGGTAAAATAGAGATAGAGATTTTCAAAGGAGACGGATATTAAATGACTAATACTAATGAGAAACTACTATTGATTGATGGAAACAGTATTGCCTATCGTGCATTTTTTGCATTGTACCAATCTGTAGATAGATTTACAAACCAAGCTGGGTTACATACAAATGCATTATATGGGTTTAATAATATGTTGAATGTCATATTAGATACCGAAAAACCGACACATGTATTAGTTGCATTTGATGCAGGAAAGACAACATTTAGAACTAAAAAATATGATAATTACAAGGCCGGTAGATCAAAAACACCGCCAGAACTAAAAGAACAAATGCCATATTTTAGAGAATTACTAGCAGGATACGGCATTAAAACTTACGAATTAATTGATTTTGAAGCAGATGACATTATAGGCACAATGGCAAAAAAAGGTGAAGAAGCTGGATATAATGTGACTATTGTGACTGGAGATCGAGATTTAACACAATTAACAACCGATAAAGTAACAGTTTCTGTCACAAAAAAAGGCGTTAGTGAAATCGAAAAATTTACACCAGAGCATGTAATGGAAAAATTTGGATTAACACCATTGCAAATTATTGATATGAAGGGATTAGTTGGCGATACGTCAGATAATTATCCCGGTGTTACTAAAGTTGGTGAGAAGACTGCAATTAAATTATTAACAGAATATGACTCAATGGAGAATCTTTACGAAAATATTGATCAATTAAAGAAAAGTAAAATGAAAGAGCATTTAATTGAAGATAAAGATCAAGCATTTATGAGCAAAGATTTAGCCAGAATTCGACAAGATGCACCTATCACAATCGATTTTCCTGATACAAAATGGGATGGAAAAGACTTAGATAAGTTAGTTGCTTTCTATGAAAAAATGGATTTTAAAAAATTTTTAAGTCAATTAAATTTAAATTCAGCATCAGATAGTGTAGAAATGAATTTATTTCCAGAACCTAAAAAGACAGATTATAAAGTATTAACTAGTGATAATTTAGATGAATTATCTAAATTATCACAACCAATTTCTTTTTATTTAGAGATGTTGGAAGATAATTATCATACAGCAGATTTTGATGGATTTGCGATAGGTGATGGCAATCAATTTTTCGTAACACGAGATGTTGATTTGTTAAAATCTAAAACTTTAGTTTCAATTCTTTCAAATGATAAAATTAAAAAGAATGTATTTAATTTTAAACGTAATTATGTAGCATTGAACCGATTGGACATTCAACTTGCAGGAACTGAATTCGATCTTTTGTTGGCTTCATATTTGTTAGATACAAGTGATAATAGTAATGATCTTAGTAAAGTTGCACAGAAACATGATTACTATGACGTTAAGTCTGATGAAGAGGTATATGGTAAAGGCGTTAAACGTGCAATTCCAGAAGATGATGATATTTTCTTTAGTCATATGGCATCGAAAGTTGACGCCTTAAATCTTTTGAAAGAACCATTAATGGCCGGATTAGTTGATCATGAGCAAATGGATTTGTACACGGATATGGAACTTCCTCTTTCACTTGTATTAGCCAAGATGGAAATTCAAGGCATTAATGTGGATGCCGATAGATTGAAGATTATGAAAAAGGAATTTTCAACTATTTTAAGTGATATGGAAACTAAAATTTATAGTGAAGCTGGTGAAGAATTTAATATTAATTCACCAAAACAATTAGGCGTTATTTTATTTGAAAAATTAAAATTACCTGTTGTTAAAAAAACTAAAACAGGTTACTCAACTGCAGTTGATGTTTTAGAACAACTTAGTACAATAGCTCCAATTGCAGATTTAATTTTAAAATATCGACAAATTGCAAAAATTCAATCAACGTATGTTGAAGGATTATTAAAAGTTAGACATGAAGATAAGAAAGTTCATACAAGATACCTACAAACACTGACAGCGACAGGCCGATTATCATCTGTAGATCCTAATCTACAAAATATTCCGGTCCGCGTTCCTGAAGGTAAGAAAATTAGACAAGCATTTATACCTGAACATAAGGGATGGAAAATATTCTCATCTGACTATTCACAAATTGAGTTGCGTGTTTTGGCCCATATTGCGCATGATGCTAATATGCAAGAAGCTTTTAAAGAAGGAATCGATATCCATGCTAATACAGCAATGAAAATTTTTAGTTTAGAATCGCCAGATGACGTGACGTCAAATATGCGTCGAACAGCTAAGGCAGTCAATTTTGGGATTGTTTATGGTATTAGTGATTATGGATTGTCACAAAATATTGGGATTACTAGAAAACAAGCACAAACATTTATTGATACTTATTTAAATGAATTTACAGGCGTTAAGAACTACATGGAAAGCGTTGTGCGTGAAGCTAAAGATAAGGGCTATGTTGAAACATTATTCCATCGTCGTCGTTATTTACCAGATATTAACAGTCGAAACTTTAATTTACGTTCTTTTGCTGAAAGAACTGCAATGAATACCCCAATTCAAGGTAGTGCTGCGGATATTATTAAAGTAGCGATGATTAATATGAACAAAATGTTAGAAGAAGAACATTTACAAGCCAAAATGTTATTACAAGTACATGATGAATTAATTTTTGAAGCACCTGAAGAAGAAATTGCTATCTTGCAAAAGAAAGTTCCTGAAGTTATGGACGCTGCTGTTTCTTTAGAGGTTCCTTTAAAAGTTGAGAGTGCGTTTGGTGATAGTTGGTTTGATACTAAATAAAAAGTGGTTGGGGGTAATTATATGCCAGAATTACCAGAAGTTGAAACGGTTCGAAGAGGTCTTAGTCAATTAGTTATAGGTAAGACAATTAAATCAATTGATGTTTTATGGCCTAAAATTGTATCTGGGGATGTACTAGATTTTAAGCGTGAATTAGAAGGTAGAAAGATTGAATCAATCGATAGACTGGGTAAATACTTACTTTTTCGTTTTGATAGTAAAATGACAATGGTTTCTCATTTAAGAATGGAAGGCAAATATTTTGTCCGTGGATCAGATGAACCAATTGAAAAACATTCCCACGTCATATTTCATTTAACTGATGGGCAAGATTTAAGATACAATGATGTTCGTAAGTTTGGACGCATGCAACTAATCCCCACAGGTCGAGAACGTGAACTTTCGGGACTTAAGAAGCTAGGACCAGAACCGACAGAAGATGATTTTAAGCTCAGTTATTTCAAAAAATATTTATCTCGTAAGCATATGGCAATCAAGCCTGTGTTATTAAATCAAGAAGCGGTTGCTGGTCTTGGAAATATTTATGTTGATGAAGTTTTATGGATGAGTAAAATTAATCCGGAACAGCCAGCAAATTTAATTTCTGATAGGAAATTAGCTATATTACGTAAAAATATTATTCTTGAGCTAGCCACTGCGGTACAAGCTGGTGGAACAACAATTAGATCCTATACGGGTGCGTTTGGTGAGACGGGTTTGTTCCAATTTGATTTGAATGTCTATGGTCAAACAGGAAAACCATGTCCTAGATGCGGAGCGCCTATTGTTAAAATAAAAGTGGCACAACGAGGGACACACTACTGTCCACATTGCCAACCGTTAAAGGAAGTTTAAAAATGACTTATATTCTTGGACTAACTGGTGGCATAGCAACAGGTAAATCAACAGTTAGTCGTATTTTTAGAGAAGAAAATATCACAGTTATTGATGCAGACGTTATTGCGAGACAAGCTGTTGAACCAGAATCTGTAACATTAAAAATAATCATTCAAACATTTGGTGAAAAATATTTATCATTAACCGGGAATTTGAATCGAAAAGAGTTAGGTCAGCTAGTTTTTAATGATGCAACAGAGTTAAAAAAATTGAACGGCATTATGGTTCCTGCTATTAGAAAAGAAATCTTGTCACAAATAGAAGTCCAAAAAAAATTAGGTAGCCAGTTAATTATTTTGGATATGCCTTTATTATTTGAGCAAAACTACCAATTACTTTGTGATGCAGTAATGGTTATCTATGTACCTGAAACAGCACAATTAGAACGTTTAATGAAGCGGGATGAATTGTCTTTAGATGAGGCGATGTTAAGGGTTAAAGCACAATGGCCCATTCAAAAGAAAAAAGATTTAGCAGATTTTGTAATAGATAATTCAACAACGGTTGCCGTTACAAGGGTTCAAGTGCTAAACTGGCTTAGTAATCAAATTAATGGTTAAATAATGTAAATAAAAAATAATGAGGTGTCACAATGAAATGTCCACATTGCCAACATAATGGCTCTCGAGTCGTTGACAGTCGACCAACAGATGAAGGTCGCGTTATCAGACGACGTCGTGAATGTGAAAATTGTGAATTTAGATTCACAACATTTGAACGAGTTGAAGCTACACCACTACTTGTTATTAAAAAAAATGGAACACGTGAAGAATTTAATCGTGAAAAGATTCTTAAAGGTATTATCAGTTCTGCTGAGAAAAGACCAGTTTCAATGAAAGCTATCACTCATCTTGTGGATCAAGTGGAAAATAATGTTAGAGCATTAGGTGAAAATGAAATTTCTAGCCAACTAATTGGTGAATATGTTATGGGATTATTGGCTGATGTAGATGAAATTGCGTACATTAGATTTGCTAGTGTTTATCGCCAATTTAAAGATATGAGTGTTTTCTTAAAAGAATTAAATGAAATGATGGCTCGTGATAAAACACCTACAGATAAACCGGATTTGAAGGAATGATAATCAATGATTGATATATGCGGAAATATGAGTCCGAAAGACGGTTATGTCGTTTTAATGGATGAAAAAGTTACAAATGATGATATTGAACGACTAGACTACTTGTATCAACCTGTTATGGGTGTGATTGCGAGTGGTCTATTTGCTCTATTGAAAGGTGAGGCAGGTCAAAATCCACAATTATCTAATCGAAAGATGCATAGTGAATTACTTGCATTACTAAATATTGACATAGCAATGTTTTATGAAGCAAGAAGTGCCCTTGAAGCTTTAGGGCTTTTGAAGAGCTTTGAAAAAGAGGATGCAATAGGAAAAGTTGTTGTCTATCAATTGCGTCGACCTTTGCAAGCAACTGATTTTTTTACAGATGATTTACTAAGCACTTTACTCTGGGAATCGATTGGTGATGGTAGGTACAAAGAAATTACCACTCGATTTGCGTTACCAATTTTAAAATTAGATGGCTTCAAAGAAACATCTAAAAGTTTCTTAGATGTTTTCCAAGTTAATCAAGATCATTTGTCTAATAAACCTGATATTATTTCTGAAAGTAAAAAAGTTTTTTCAACGGACAAGAAGATACCGAAAAAGTTAGTTGAGTCAGGTAGTATTGAGTCATTTGATTTTAAATTTTTTATTGAACTACTGGAAAAGAGTTTCGTTTCTTTGGATAATATCAATGAACAGCGGGATTTAATTATTTCAGAGCATCTCTTGTATGGTATTGATGAAATCGAAATGGCCCAATTTATTGGAGATTCAGCTGACTTATCAACAAATGAAGTTGATTATAATTCATTCAAGCAACATATTGCTCACAAATATAATCAACAAATTAAACTGAAAAAACAAGAAGATTTAACAAGTAGTGATAATAAAAAGGTTAATATGAAATCTGTTGAAACGCTAAAAAAAGTTGGTTTTTCTGAAGAGGATTCGCAGTTAATTCTTGCGAGTGAAGCCTATAAACCTTTTGATTTTTTGAAATCGTTAAAAGAAAGCAAGGGTGGATATGTCACTGACAGTGAAGCATATCTGTTACAGCAACTTATTCAACGACAGATATTTTCTAATTCAGTCATTAATATTCTGATTCATTACATTTTGATTGACCGTGATTTATCAACACTTAATAAATCGTTTGTCGATACTATGGCTAATGATTGGTCACAGCAAAAAGTGAAGACACCTGAAGAAGCCATTAATCAGGTTCGACAATTTAACAATAAAAAGACTGAAACTAAGGCGTCAAACCAACGACAAAGAAAAATAATTAAAAAAGAGACATTGCCTGATTGGGCTAAAGATGACTATCAAGCACCAAAAGTGGATGTAAAAGTTGATAAGGATGAACTAAAAAGACAACTTGCTGAATTTAATAAAACAGCACCCAAAGGAGGAAAATGATGGAAGATTTAGGGACAGAAATCAAAAAATTTCTTGAAAAGGACAACCTGAGTGAAAGATATCCTAATGTTAATTATCGTGATTTAATGAGAAAAGTTTATGAAGATTCAGATGTCATCGCTTTTTTAGATAGAAATAAAGCTGAATTAACAGAGGATAGTATTCGACGCGCTGATGCAAAATTGTATGAATTCTTATCTGAAAAAAATAAAATTATTCTTGGTAAAGGAATGATAGCACCAGGTTATAAGCCACAATTGGTTTTGAATAATCATATGATTGATGTTTCCTATGTACCAACAGATTCTTTTATCGAGGCTCAAAAAAGTAGAGCATTAGCTAAGCGAGTTAAATCAATGAGTATGTCTAAAGATATCAAAAACGCGACTATGAATGGCTTTGATATGGATGAACGTGGGGATGCACTTAGCCAGAGTTTAAAATTTATAACAACATTTGTTGATAGTCCTAAATCTTATCACCAAGCAATGTATTTTTATGGTAGCTTTGGCGTTGGTAAAACATATCTTTTAGGTGCTATGGCCAATGAATTAGCAAGTCGAGGATACCAAACGACTTTAATGCATTTCCCTAGTTTTGCAGTTGAAATTAAAAATGCTATTAGTGATAATCGTGTTTATGACATGCTAAATGCTGTTAAAAAATCTGAAATTTTAATGATTGATGATATTGGTGCCGATGCAATGTCTAGTTGGGTTCGTGATGATATTTTAGGTGTTATTTTACAATATCGCATGCAAGAAGAATTACCAACTTTCTTTAGTTCTAATTTTTCGATGAAACAACTAGAAGATGAGCATTTACGTATTAGTCAAAAGGGTGAAGACGAGCCTCTTAAGGCAAAAAGAATTATGGAACGAATTCACTTTTTAGCAAAAGAAGTTAAGATTGTTGGAAAAAATCGTCGACCTAAATAAGAATAATAGTTGCTAAATTTCACTAAAAATGGTTAAATAGTTATTAAATTGATACGGAAGATTACATTCTTTTTTTATGTCCGCAGGGAGGGAAAGCATAGCTGAAAGCTTTTCTGGCAGAGAATAAGTGATGACCACTTCCATAATGTTGCCTGATTTTTATCAGGTCGGATTGGATCCGTTAAAATCTATGGAGAAAGTTTTGTTTCGGCAAAACTTTGAATTTGGGTGGAACCACGTTAATCGACGTCCCTAATACACGATTTTATTTGTGTATTAGGGACTTTTTTTGTATCAAAAAATATTAAAACAATGGAGGAAGTTAACATGTCAAAAATAAATATTACATTTCCAGATGGCGCAGTTAAAGAGTTTGATTCAGGTATTACGACTGAAGACGTTGCAAAGTCAATTAGTCCTAGTTTAGCTAAAAAATCAATTGCCGGTAAATTCAATGGTGTTTTGGTTGATTATCTTCGTCCATTAGAGGCAGACGGCGCTATCGAAATTGTTACTAAAGAATCTGCAGACGGATTAATCGTTTTATGGCATACAGCTGCTCAAGTTTTAGCTAATGCGTTACAACAATTATACCCAGGTATGAAATTTGGTATGAGTTCTGATATTGAAAATGGTTTCTATTTTGATACAGATAATGGTGAAACACAAGTTAGCGTTGATGATTTGAAGAAAATTCAAGATAAGATGAAATCAATTGTTAAAGAAAATTTGAAAATTGAACGTCAATTAGTTTCAAAAGCTGAAGCTCTTGAATTATTTGCTGGTGACCCATATCGTGCTGAATTAGTAGTTGAAGCTACTGATGAAAATGGACAAGTTGAAATTTACAAACAAGGTGAATTCGTTAACTTAAGCGATGGCGCACAATTACGCTCAACTGCTGATGTTAAAATTTTCCAATTATTATCAGTTGCTGGTGCATATTGGCAAGGTAAATCAAGTAATCCGATGTTACAACGTGTTTATGGTACAGCGTTCTTTAAACAAAAAGATTTAGATGCTGAATTAGTTCGTCGTCAAGAAGCACGTGAACGCGATCATCGAGTAATTGGTAATGACTTAGATTTATTCTTTGTAGATCCAAAAGTTGGTGCAGGATTACCATACTGGTTACCTAATGGTGCTACAATTCGTCGTACGATTGAACGCTACATTGTTGATAAGGAAGTTTCAAATGGTTATGATCATGTTTACACACCAATCTTAGCCAACTTGGATTTATATAAAACTTCTGGTCATTGGGACCATTATCGCGAAGACATGTTCCCACCAATGGACATGGGTGATGGCGAAGAGTTAGAGTTACGTCCAATGAACTGTCCTTCACATATTCAAGTTTACAAGCATCATATTCGTTCATATCGTGATCTTCCTATCAGAATTGCTGAATTAGGAATGATGCATCGTTATGAAAAATCAGGTGCACTTTCTGGTTTACAACGTGTACGTGAAATGACATTAAATGATGGTCATACTTTCGTTGCTCCTGATCAAATTCAAGAAGAATTTAAAAGCGTCCTTCGTTTAATGATGGAAGTTTATGATGACTTTGGGATTGCTGACTATTCATTCCGTTTGAGCTATCGTGATCCAGCTAACACAGAGAAATACTTTGATGATAATGAAATGTGGACAAAATCACAAAGTATGTTAAAAGGTGCTATGGATGATTTAGGCTTAGATTACTACGAAGCTGAAGGAGAAGCAGCATTTTACGGTCCTAAATTAGATGTTCAAACAAAAACAGCGTTAGGAAATGATGAAACGTTATCAACAATTCAATTAGATTTCATGATGCCTGAAAAATTTGAATTATCATACATCGGTGATGATGGTGAAGAACACCGTCCTGTTATGATTCATCGTGGACTTGTTTCAACGATGGAACGTTTTACAGCTTACTTAACAGAAATGTACAAAGGAGCATTCCCAACTTGGTTGGCTCCTAAACAGGTAACAATTATTCCTGTTAAAAACGATCTTCATGCCGATTATGCGCATGATTTACGTGCTAACTTAGTTGCTCGTGGTGTACGAGTAACGGTTGATGAACGTAACGAAAAGATGGGTTATAAGATGCGTCAAGCGCAAGTTACTAAAGTACCTTATATTTTAGTTGTCGGTGATAATGAAGTAGCTGAAAATACAGTTTCTGTTCGTCGACATGGTGAAGATGATTCAAATATCTTTACAAAAGAAGATTTTATTAACAACATTACAAAAGAAATTGCCAACTATAGTCGTAAAGCATAAAAAAGACTCATTTTAATTTGCTTGACAATGAGTCTTCAAGTTGGTATGATATAAAAGTTAAGAAAAAGCAGAGGCTCCCGCTTCTCGCCTGAAGAGACAAAGAGTCTCTGGGCAGAATATTATTGAAATTAAATTCCAATTAAAATGGATTTCAAGCGGGCTGCGATAATTTATTATTGTTGCCCGTTTTTCTGTGTTTTTTCTCAAAAAAATTTGGAGGTGCATTGCCATAGCAGTTGATAAAGTAGACAAAATGGTCAATGAAGGTATCCGCGCATCGGAACTTCGTTTGATCGGTGATGATGGCGAACAACTTGGTGTTAAAACGAAACAAGAAGCACTAGATATGGCAGAAATTGCTAATTTAGATGTTGTTGTTGTTGCCGCTAACTCAAAACCACCTGTTGCTAAGATTATGGATTACGGGAAGTACCGTTTCGAATTACAAAAGAAACAAAGAGAAGCCCGTAAAAACCAAAAGATTGTTAATGTTAAAGAAGTTAGACTTAGTCCAACGATTGATATTAACGATTTCAATACAAAATTGAAAAATGCCTCAAAATTCCTTGCAAAAGGTGATAAGGTTAAAGTATCAATTAGATTTAAAGGCCGTGCAATTACGCATAAAGAAATCGGACGTGATGTCTTGAATCGCTTCGCTGACGCAGCTAAAGAAGTTGCATCAGTTGAATCAAGAGCGAAGATGGATGGACGTAGTATGTTCATGATGCTTGCACCTAAGGCTGAAAAGTAAAGCTATATTAGGAGGATATTAGATTATGCCAAAACAAAAGACTCATCGTGCATCAGCAAAACGTTTTAAACGTACAGGAAATGGTGGCTTAAAACGCTCTAAAGCATATACAAGTCATCGTATGCATGGTAAAACTAAGAAACAACGTCGTCAATTAAGCAAATCAACTACAGTGTCAGCATCAGATAACAAGCGTATCAAACAAATGCTTTCACAAATGAAATAATAAATATAAATTAGACAATTGATGCCATTTTTAAATGGCTCAATAAGGAGGAATTTTCATGCCACGAGTTAAAGGTGGAACCGTTACACGTCAACGTCGCAAAAGAATGCTTAAATTAGCAAAAGGTTACCGTGGATCAAAACATATCCAATTTAAGGTAGCTAAACAACAAGTAATGAAATCGTACCAATATTCATTCCGTGATCGCCATCAAACAAAACGTAACTTCCGTCGTCTATGGATTGCACGTATTAACGCTGCAGCACGTATGAATGGTTTAAGTTACAGCAAGATGATGCATGGCTTGAAATTAGCTGAAATTGAAGTTAACCGTAAAATGTTAGCTGAATTAGCTGTTAAAGATTCAGCAGCATTTGCTGCTGTTGCAGAAGAAGCTAAAAAAGCATTAAGTAAATAATAACTTTTAAGAGGATACTTGACCAATTGTCAAGTATCCTCTTTTTTTAATAAAATTTCTGTAAATAAGTTAAGTATGTTATTTTTAGTGAAATCAAAAAAATTTTATGTGATATCAATGATTATGGTCTATGTAACTAATAAGACAAAATATAATCTTAAAAAGAGCAATATAAAATTGAAATAACTCGTTTCTATTATTTTAAAATGAGAAAATAAAATTAATTTCATTTGTTTTCATGGAAAACATGCAATTTTGTTGAAAGTACATTATACTTAGATTATTATTCTAAAATTGAGGTAGCTAACATGCTTGAGAGATATAAACCAACTTGGATGGTTGAATCAATTTATGATTTAACACCAGAGGATTTACAAAATCATGGAATTAAAGTTGTTATGACTGATTTAGACAATACATTAATTGCATGGGATAACCCAAACGGAACCCCAGAATTGAAGAATTGGTTAGAGCTTATAGCTGCGGCTTCAATTCCAGTGATTGTTGTATCTAACAATAGTCACGAACGTATTGAAAAGGCACTGGAACATATTGGATTACCATTTGTTTCCAGAGCTCTAAAACCATTTACAAAAGGAATTAACCAAGTTAAAAATGAATTTAAGATGAATAATCAAGATTTAGTTTTAATAGGTGATCAATTGATGACTGATATTGCTGCTGCGAATAATGCGGGCATTAAAAGTATATTGGTTAAACCACTTGTTGAATCAGACGCTTGGAATACAAAACCTAATCGTTTCATTGAAAAAAGAATTAAAAATCACTTAATTAAAAAACACGATTTTAAAACTAAATGGGGGAATTCATTGGATGACTGACATAATTGAAGTACCAGAAATTGACGAAGATCTTTTTTGTATTGGCTGTGGCTCAAAAATTCAAAGTGAAGAAGTAGATGAATTAGGCTATACACCTAAATCCGCAGTAAAAAAAGGACTTGAAACAAATGAACTATATTGCCAAAGATGTTTTAGACTACGACATTACAATGAAATTGCTGACGTTAAGTTAACTGATGATGATTTCCTAAAATTATTGAATCAAATTGGTAGTGCTGATGCATTAATCGTCAACGTTATTGATATTTTTGATTTTAATGGTAGTCTAATTCCTGGATTACATCGATTTGTGGGTGATAATCCTGTTTTAATGGTTGGAAATAAAGCTGATTTATTGCCTAAGTCATTGAGACGTTCGAAGTTAAAGGATTGGATGAGACAACAAGCTAATTTACAAGGATTACGACCAATTGATGTTGCATTGACAAGTGCAACAAAAAACTTTGCGATTGATGAATTATTAGAATTAATTGAAAAGTATCGTGAAGGCCGTGATGTGTACGTTGTTGGAGTAACTAATGTTGGTAAATCAACATTGATTAATCAAATCATTAAACAAAGAACAGGTGTCCAAGACCTGATTACAACTTCAAGATTCCCAGGAACTACGCTTGATAAGATTGAAATTCCATTGGACGATGATCGAGCTTTAATTGATACACCAGGTATTATTCATCAAGACCAGATGGCTCATTATCTATCAGGTAAGGCGCTAAGATTAGTTTCTCCTCAAAAAGAAATTAAACAACGCGTCTATCAGTTAAATGAAAACCAAACATTATTCTTTGGGGCTGTTGCAAGATTTGATTACATTTCAGGGGGAACTCCTGGTGTTGTCGTTTATCTTGATAATGATTTAATGATTCATAGAACAAAAACTGAGACTGCAAGTGAATTTTATGAGAAACATGCTGGTGGTTTATTAAATCCACCAACAGATGATGAAATGAACGACTTCCCAGAATTAGTTCGTTTTGAATTTAAAGCAACACAAAAAAGTGATTTAGTTTTTGCCGGACTTGGATGGGTAACCATTAATGAGGGTGCTAAAGTCGCTGGCTGGGCACCAAAAGGTGTTTCGGTTCTTTTACGTAAAGCAATGATATAAGAGGAGTTAACTAACATATGACATTAAGAGGCAAACAAAAAAGATATCTACGCAGTCAGGCACATCATTTACGTCCACTTTTCCAAGTTGGAAAAGAAGGCGTGTCTACTAACTGGTTAAACCAAATTCGCGAAGCAATTGAAAAACGCGAATTAATCAAAATTAACATGCTACAAAATGCAACAATTGATACAAATGAAGTTCGTATTTTTATTGAATCTAATAGTTCAATTCAAGTTGTTCAAGTGATTGGTCATACATTAGTGCTTTATCAAGCAGCAACAGATGTCGAAAATCGAGATATCTCTGACAAAGTTAATTTACTCGCTTAATTTAAAATTTTGAGGAGGTTTTTAGCTTGACTATTCAAGTCCAAAAATTAAAAGAAATTAATTTAGTTACGAAATTTAAGACTAAACCCATTCTTGATAATACGAAAAAGCGTGTTGGAATTCTCGGGGGTACGTTTAATCCGCCTCACTTAGGTCATTTAATAATTGCTGATCAAGTTTGTCAGCAATTAGGATTAAGTGAAGTTCGATTTATGCCGGATGCAACACCACCACATGTGGATAAAAAGGAAGCAATTGATGCAAAGTATCGCCTTGATATGGTTAATCAAAGTATCGCGGATAACGATAAGTTTAAGCTGGAAGATACTGAAATTAATCGCGGTGGTATTAGCTACACCTATGACACTGTGGTTGCTTTAAAAGCAGCTCATCCGGAAAATGATTACTATTTTATTATTGGCGGCGATATGGTAGATTATTTACCGAAATGGTCTCGTATTGATGAATTAGTAAAATTAGTACATTTTGTTGGAGTTAAACGAACGGGATTTGAACAAACAAGTCAGTATCCTATACTTTGGGTTGATGTACCAACAATTGATATTAGTTCAACACAAATTCGAGATAAGATAAAAAAAGGCTGTTCAATTAATTATTTAGTACCTAAGGCAGTCTCAAATTATATTGAGAAAGAAGGGTTGTATCGTGAATAATTTAGTTTATTCTAATAATCTTTTTAGTGGAACTAGAGAAGAATTAGTACAGATTTTGAAGGAAACTTTGAGTGAAAAAAGATTTCAGCATGTGTTAAATGTTGAAAAATCTGCAATTGAACTTGCTCAAAATAATAATGGTGATATTGAAAGAGCAAGTATTGCTGGACTTATTCATGATTATGCCAAGGAGCGGACAGATGACACCTTTATCAGAACAATTAAGCAAAAACATATGGATCCTGATTTATTAAATTGGGGGAATGCTATCTGGCATGGAATTGTTGGCGCAGAGTTGATACATGATGAATTAGGTATTACAGATGATAAAATTTTAACATCAATTGTGAAGCATACGACAGGCGATGTTGAGATGGATTTGTTGGATAAAATTGTCTACGTCGCTGATTTCATCGAAGAAGGTAGGACGTTCTCTGGCGTTCTTGAAGCACGAAAAAAAGCATTTGAAAGTTTGGATGCAGCTGTTGGATTTGAAACAAAACATACACTAAGTTATTTAATTAATACCAATAAAAGAGTGTATCCTAAAACAATTTTGACCTTTAATAAATGGGTCGCAGAATAGAGGAGTAATAATGAATAGTATAGAAAAATTAGAAATCGCAGTTAAGGCTGCTGACAGTAAACGTGGCGAAAAGACGGTGGCTATTGATGTCCATGAAATTAGTCTATTAGCTGATTATTTCATGGTGACACAAGCTGACTCAGCTCACCAAGTTAAGGCTATCGTCAAAGAAATTCAAGATCAAGAAGAACTAGCAGGTGTTGAAGTCCGTCGTATTGAAGGACGTAATTCAACTAGTTGGGTTTTATTAGATTTTGGAGATTTAATTGTGCATGTATTTAAAACTGAATCACGTGAATTTTATGATCTTGAAAAATTCTGGTCTGAAGGCGCATCTGTAGATTTATCAGCATGGATTGAAGAATAATGATTTATACCACCTTTTCAAAATTGTATGATCAATTAATGGATCCTGATTTATATGATTCTTGGCAAACATTTGTCGAAACACAAGTTCCTGATAAGAAAACTGAAATTCTTGAATTAGCTTGTGGTGCAGGTCAATTAGCAATTGCTTTAACGCAATCTGGTTATTCAGTCGTTGGTTTAGATTTATCTGAAGAAATGTTATCAATTGCTGACCAACACGCACAGGATGCGAATGTATCCTTGCCTTTAGTACAAGGTGATATGATGAATTTGGAAGAGGCAGAGTTACCACAATTTGATGCGGTAACTTGTTTTGCTGACTCATTTTGTTATTTACCTGACGCTGATGCTGTAGGAAACGTTTTTAAATCAATTCATGGATTACTACAAGAAAATGGTCGATTCATTTTTGATGTTATCTCAACCTATCAAACGGATGAGATTTATCCAGGTTATATGTACAACTATCAGGATGATGATCAAGCTTTTTTGTGGTCAACATTTAAAGATGAAGAGCCACACAGTGTCGTTCATGAATTAACTTTTTTTGTCAAAAATGATACTAACTGTCAATTTGAACGTCTAACTGAGGACCATCATGAACGAACATATTCAGTTAATACGTATACTGAATTGTTAAAAAATGCTGGATTTAAGAATATTAAAATTTCGGCTGATTTTGGCACAAGTCAAGTTGATGATAAAACAACAAGACTATTTTTTGTCTGCGATAAATAGGAGTGAGTTACTTGGACACGACTGGGGTTATTGTTGAATATAATCCGTTTCATAACGGACATTTGTATCAGATTAATCAAATAAAAGAAAAGTATCCTGATACGACGATTATTGCCCTTATGAGCGGACAATTCTTACAGAGAGGTATTCCAGCTGCACTTGATAAAGAGAGCCGTACGGAGCAAGCATTGCAATCTGGTGTTGATTTAATAGTTGAGTTACCCGTTGCATTTTCTGTTCAACCGGCTGATTTGTTTGCTCAAGGTGCCATTAAATTATTGGCCGGATTAAAGATAACCAGACTTGTTTTTGGTGCTGAACATCCTGATTTGGATTTTATGACTATCGCAACTGAAATTCAAACGTTAGATAGTGAGTTTAATCAGTTTAATGAAACGTATGCCACACAATATCAACGAGCTGTTTTTGAAAAAACAGGTGTTCAAATTAATCGGCCTAATGATTTGTTAGGTTTAGCTTATGCTGAAGCCTGCATAGCCGAAAAAGCCGAAATCCAGTTATGTCCGATTCAACGTATAGAGGCTGATTACCATGAAACAAAATTTGTTGATACTCAAAAAATTACAAGTGCAACAGCAATTAGATTAGCAGTTCAACATCAAGAATCGATTGTAGAAGTTGTTCCTAATCAAACTCGACTTGATTCAGAAAATGAAAGATGGGCCGATTGGACAGATTTTTGGCCATATCTTCGATATCAGTTGAGTCTATCAACACCAGGTCAATTATCGTCGATTTATGGCATGTCTGAGGGTATTGAGTATCGTTTGTTGCAGCAGTACGAAAAGTTGCCTGACGAGGCTAATTTTGATGATTGGGTCCAAGCCGTTAAGTCGAAACGAGTAACTTATACAAAAATCTCAAGACTAGCAACTTATATTTTGTTACAAATAAAGCAAAATGAAATTGACAAACAATATAAGCAGCCTTATTATCATGTCTTAGGGTTCTCAAAAAAAGGTCAAACGCTGCTTAATCATTTAAAAAAGGAAGTGCCATATCCTATAATAACAAAAATTAGTAAAAAGGATAAAGAGGGACTTTACCAATTAGATTATCGAGCAGGAATTATTTATGGGCTAGTTAGTCATAAAAAATCGGATCTTTTTAGAAGACCTAAACAAATTAATTAACATACTGTCAAGGATATACCATTGACAATGTTTTTAATCACAGGTATAATCATAAGCGTTGCATTAGGAGGCATATTTGCATGAAATGGTCCTTAGTTGAGTTAAAAAAACAAAGTGATGAACCACTTCAAGTTGACGAAATGTTAAACCTTTCCGAAGGATTAATGCTGCGCAACAAAACAATTACAGCTGTTTCAGAAGTCCATGTTACGGGCATTCTGTCAGCAGATCATCAAGATGTCATTGGTCATTTTAACGTTAGTTTAACAGTTGAAATGCCATCAACACGATCATTAAAGAGTGTCGATGTCCCATTAAATTTTTCAGTTGATGAATTTTATGTAGGCTATCGCGATAAAGCACTTGAACGGTTTGATAAAAATGATGTTGTAATTATTTTGGAAGAAGATATGCTCAATTTGAATTCTGTGATAGAGGATAATGTGTTATTACAGATTCCGATGCAGATACTGACTGATGATGAGAGAAAAGCAGAAGATTTACCAACCGGAGACGACTGGGAAGTTCTTACTGAAGATAAACTCGTACAGGTTAGAAAAGAAAAAGTTGATCCTCGATTTGCCTCATTACAAAATTTTTTTGATAATGATGGTTCTGAAGAGGAATAAACATAACAATACTTTTATTAAAAGTTTTGGATAATTTTAAAGGAGGTGTTTGATAATGGCAGTACCAGCACGTAAAACATCAAAAACACGTAAGAGAATGCGTCGTACGCATTACAAGTTAACTGTCCCAGGTATGAGCGCTTGCCCTAACTGTGGCGAATTAAGAAAATCACATTATGTATGTCCTAGCTGTGGTTTTTATGACGGAAAAGAAGTCGTAAAAGTAAACAACTAAATCTACATTAAGTAAAAAGCCTTAACAACCATGGTGTTAAGGCTTTTTCTGTACAAAAAAAATAAGATTCAATTGAATCTTATTTTTTTTCACTAATTTTCAAACTTATAATTTTGAAGTCTGTCTCTGGATCAAAAAATTGAAAAGGTAATTTGGCATGGCTTTCAATATAAGTTACATTTTTAGCCGGTGTTTTAACAGCCTTAAAAGTGGGCGATTTGATAGATTTAATTAAATCTATCAAATCTAGAAGTAATAACTCTGGTTTGTTACTAAGATTAGACCAGCCTGAAAATTCGGAACGATAATTTTTAAAGATTGTTTTTCTTATCGGACTGATGAAAGCATTACTACTGTCATTTTCGTAAGGAATTGACTGAGATGCGATAGTGTGCTGACTTGTGGTACTATAAATTTGAATTCGACTATCTTTTAAATCTAAAAAATCGGCCGTTAATAATTTGTCGTTAACTTGGACAACTAAGTCAAAAGTAGGGATATTGTTAGAAAATTCTGCTTTTGCGCGACTGTATAAAAAAGTATCGATGGCATAATATAATTCTTGTACTTCAACTAATTTCATATTTGAAAGACCTCCTGAAATCAGTATAACAAAAAAAGGTAAAATAGATAGGAATTTTTGATGTCTAGTGTATAATTGACGTTGAAAGTTAAATGGGTTTATTGACAAAGTCGGTAGCTGATACTTTCTTAGATTACATGGTTTTTGATTCACAAAAAATTAAAGAAATGTAGGAGGTATTATAATGGATAAAGCACAAATTGGTGTTATTGGAATGGCTGTTATGGGTAAAAATCTCGCATTGAATGCTGAGAGTCGTGGCCGTACGGTAGCTATTTATAATAGAACGGGAGCTAAAACTGAGCAAGTTATGAAAGACCACTCAGAAAAAAAATTAGTACCCAGCTACTCAATTAAGGATTTTGCAGATTCATTAGAAAAACCTAGAAGAATTATTATCATGGTAAAAGCTGGCAAACCAACTGATGCTGTTATTGCAGAACTATTACCATTCTTAGATAAAGGTGATGTTTTAATTGATGGTGGTAATACTTACTTTGAAGATACAGTACGCCGTAATGCAGAATTAGATAATTCTGGAATTAACTTTATTGGAATGGGCGTTTCAGGTGGCGAAATTGGTGCACTTGAAGGACCATCAATGATGCCAGGTGGCCAAAAAGAGGCATATGACCTTGTTGCACCAATTCTTGAGGAAATGTCTGCTAAAGCTAGCGATGGGACACCATGTGTGACTTATATCGGTCCTAACGGTGCTGGTCATTATGTTAAGATGGTTCATAATGGAATTGAATATGGTGATATGGAATTAATTTCTGAATCATATCATTTGTTAAGAGATTTATTAGGCCTCTCAGTTGATGAAATCGCTGATATCTTCTCTGACTGGAACAAAGGTGAATTGGATAGTTACTTGATCGAAATTACTGCTGATATCTTAACACGTAAAGATGATTTAGGCACTGGTAAACCTATTGTTGATGTTATCCTCGATCGTGCTGGAAATAAAGGTACTGGTAAGTGGTCATCACAGAGTGCACTTGAATTAGGTGTTCCTCAGTCAGTTATTTCTGAATCTGTTTATGCACGTTACATTTCAGCAATGAAAGAAGAACGTGTTGAAGCAAGTAAAGTTTTACCTAAACCAGAAGTTAAATTAGGTGAATTAGATAAAAAAGAATTAATTGAAAAAATTCGTGAAGCATTATACTTTAGTAAAATCATGAGTTATGCACAAGGATTTGAACAATTACGTGTTGCCTCAGAACATTATGAATGGGATTTAAACTTTGGTGATATGGCTAAGATTTGGCGTGCTGGATGTATCATTCGTGCCCGTTTCTTACAAAATATTACTGACGCATTTGACGAAAAAGCTGATTTAAATAACATCTTATTAGATGGTTACTTCAAAGATATTGTTAAAAAATATCAAGAATCAGTTCGAGATATCGTTGGTATTGCTGTTAAAGCTGGTATTCCAGTTCCTGGATTCAGTGCAGCAATTACGTATTACGATCAATACCGTTCAGAAGTTTTACCTGCTAATTTAATTCAAGCACAACGTGATTACTTTGGTGCTCATACGTATGAACGTACTGATAAACCAGGTTCATTCCACTATACTTGGTATACTGAACAATAAAAAAAGTTAATAAATATACTAAAAAAGGCTATCTAACAACGATTTAAAAGTTGTTAGATAGGCCTTTTTTTCTTTTGGTTACGCTTTTGGTTACGTTTGAGTTAAGTATCTAAATATTGTAATAGTTTTGAAGTTACTGTTATATAGATTTGGGTAATCCTTACATTGGAATGACCAAGTAGATCTTCAATGCTGTTAAAGGAGGTACCGACTCCATGTAAAATTAACAAACACAAAATTGTTATCACTCTTTAAAAATTAACGTTGATATCCTAAATTTGGAGAAGTGACTTTTCCAGTAGATTTATTGACGTCAAATTCTACCATGTGTGTTTCAGTATCGAAGACGGATACAATATATTTATTACCTTTATCTAAAGTATCGCTTGATTTAACTTTTGGTTCCCAGTCGCTTGTCTCATTATTGAATGATTTAAAATAGCTTAAAGCAAGTGATTCAGCTTTTGATTGCGTCATCTTAGTTGATGTAGATGAACTTGTAGATTTTTCAGTGGTAGTAACGTTATTTTTCTCAGCCTCAATACTAGAAGAGCTTGCGGCAATAGAACTTTCAGCTGCGGTAATTGAAGAACTTGCAGCTGAGATGCTAGATGCTTGAGCAGATGATTCTGATGATGCTTTACTTTCGGAAGTTGCTTTTTTTATGGACTCTTTCTTACTTGATTCCTTTTTAGCTTTTATAATACTAGATGATGCAGCCTCAGAAGATGAAGAATCCTTACTTGTATTCTTGCTATTCCCACATGCAGTTAGTGAAAGTAGTGTGATGGCAGTAATCCCGACTATTGTTATTTTTTTATTCATAACACAAATTCCTCCAAATATTTTTATAGTAAAAAGCGAGCAGTGGGAATTGAACCCACTCGAAGTATCTATACGCCCGTTATCTATTTGTTTAATTTAGTGTACTAGTACCATCCCTATAATTAAGAGTAACACCGGCCTCTACATTAAAAATGTAAGTATTGAATTTAATTGAGGAGCTACCAATAGATTGAGCTTCCATTTGTACGCCACGAGCAAGAAGTTCATCTCCTCTGAATATTGGAGTAACGCGGTATCTAATATAGTTATTAGGATGTTCTTTAAGGTAAGTAGCTATATCCATTTCATGGGCAAGCATTTCAGGTGCATTCAGTTCACGAGTACCCGTAATTAAATTCTTTGGATTATTGTTCTGACCTGATAATTGATAACCAATTAAATGGCTACGATTATATAACCATCCGTTACTAATACGTTTATTTTTCCAGCCAGTAGGGTTCCAAGTTAACCCTTCGCGTTTCGCGGTAGGCATTAAAGATTTACTTAACATTGCATTGGCGGTTCCAGCACGATTCAGAGAATCTAGGTTGCTGTACGCTTCCCAAGTACCTTTACTAGTAGATAGGGTGCTTTCGCTGAAAGTAGGAATATTATTATTAACTTCTATTTCAGATTTATCACTATAGTTTAGAGATGATAAATCAAGTGTCTTAGATTTTTTAGTTGTTTCTTTTTTTGAAGAATCTTTACTATCATATTTAGCTAACTTATTTTTTAATTCTTTGATTTCTTTGTTAAGTTTGTCTAATTTCACTTGTTCTTTATCAACTTTATTATTAATTTCTTCTGCTTGCTTTTTGGCAGTATAGTCGTAAGTAACATGTGAATCAGATTTTGCTAAAACGGTAGTCGTGTTACTGATACCAATAAAAGTGAATGATAAAATTAGAACACGTATTAATAAATGATTAGTTGATTTCATTATTTTTTCGCCTTTCTATATCCAGCATCTTGAGCGGCTTGTTCTGTTTGGAAAGTAATCGCATTTGATTTACTCATTTTATAACCAGTTTGACCGGGAGTATGGTAAATTTTAGAATTAGTATTACCGATGATGGATCCTCCGCCAGTAGTAACAGAATCTGCGTTAGATGAATCCGTAGATGTAGAATTATTTTCTTTTTGAACGCTGTTAAAATGTTCTTGTTCTTTTTTTGCAGCTAGTCTTTGAGAACTTTCAGATTTAGATTTAGCTTTAGATTCACTTTCTTTTTCAGAAGTGGCTTTAGATTCTTTCTCATTTAATTTTTTACTCAATGATTCAGCTTCAGATTCTTTTGAAGAAACTTCTTTTTTTATAGATTCATATTTTGACTCTGCCTTTTTCTTATCGGCAGAGCCAACTTTTGTTACGGTAGTAAGGGGCGATTGTTTTTTAGTTGGTTCGGCCTGACTAGTCATCCCAATGCCTACAAGTGAAATGATCAGTACAGCAGTAGGGTACCAAACCCGTTTCTTGATTTTAGTGTATATATTTGGATTTTTAGTTTTTGTCATAAATCTTTTAACTGTGTAGTAAATAATAAAATATATTGAAATAAAAAAAATAAGTGCAAATAAAACGTTCATAATACGTGTTCCTCCAAAGATTTTTGTAATGTAAAATAAGCAATAAAAATTGTCTCAGTAATAAAAGTTATGTTGGTAATCTTTTTAAGACAGAAAGCTTGATTGGGCGGAACTAGATTCTTTGACACTAGCATTTCTACTTGAAGAAGGTGCAGTGATACCAATTAGAACGAGTAAAATAAATGAGATTAGGAAACTAAATAATATTAATTTTCTTGCATGATTAGTATCCTTTTTGTTAATTTTTGCGATAATAAATTTAATAACATATACCAAAAATGTGATAAAAGTAGTAATAAATAAGAGAGCGAAAAAGATACTCATGTGGAAAATCCTCCAGAAATAATATTTTTAGTGAAATATTGCGTAATTAGATTATGATGGACATACTCTATATCAATACAATTTTACTATTAAACTTTATAATAGTATATGAAAATAATTATTAGATGAACGTTATGAATATGTCACATTGGGATTAACGTTAAGACGTTAGTTTATGGATATGAAAGAAAAATTAGGCTGAAAAAATCTATTGAATCCCGAAAATATAAAGAATTATTTGTATAAAAATAGAGTGGATTTTCCCACTCTATAAAAAGGCTAATTTTTGGAGTCACTACTGTTTAGAACTAAAATAAAATCGGTTTGGATAGCATCGCCTAAAACAAAATCATGTTGGCTATGTTTTGTTAAGCCTTGTTTTTCATAAAAGGAGAGGGCAGGTTTATTATGTTCCCAAACTCCCAACCAAAGTTGATCTTTTTTAAATTCTTTGGCAACCTCTTTAGATTTTTCAAATAGAAGTTGACCTAATCCCATTTTTTTGTGATTTTTGCGAATGTAAATTCGTTGGATTTCTAAGCCGTTCGGAAAGTCATCTTCAGTTTGTGCGTCGTTAATATTTAATTTTAAATATCCAGTTAACTCATCATTAACATGTACGAAGTAAAAGAATGCATTTGGATCATTTAATTCACTCGTTAATTGTGGTAAAGAATAAGCGGTATCCAAAAAATCTTGTAAATCTTTTGGATCGTTATCTGCAGCGAAAGTATCAGTAAAAGTTTCAATGCTAATCTTTTGTAATATTTCTAAGTCATTAATTGTGCAAAGTGTGATAATAGGTGTCATCGCTTTTTCTCCTTATATGTAATCTAAAATACTTATAGTAATAGTAGCCTAAAGCTGAAAAATAAACAAATATTAAAATAATATAGCATAATCCTTGACTCTGAGTGCACTCCAAGTGTTTAACTTAGTATATTAAATAAAAAGGGAGCGATTTAAATGAATACAGTTACATTAAATAATGGAGTGAAAATGCCACAACTAGGTTTTGGCGTGTATCAAATTCCTTTAGAAGAAACTGCAGAGGCAGTTTATCAAGCGATTAAAGTAGGATATCGATTACTAGATACAGCGATTGCCTATGGAAACGAAGTTGAAACTGGGGAAGCTATCCAAAGAGCGATCACTGAAGGATTAGTGACACGAGAAGAGTTGTTTGTCACAACCAAATTATTTATCCAACATGTTGGTGAAGAAAAGGCGATGAAGGCAATTGATGAATCACTAGAAAGAATGCAGTTAGATTATCTAGACTTATTCTTGATTCACCAACCATACGGTGATGTATATGGTGCTTGGCGCGCTTTAGCTACCGCACAATCTGCTGGGAAAATACGTGCTATTGGGGTGTCTAACTTTGATATCGGAAAATTAATAGAATTCTCTCATATGAATGGTGTGGCTAAAGTTCAAGTTAACCAAATAGAAGTGAACCCATGGAATCAACGTTTAACGGATGAAGCCTATCATGAAAAATTAAGCATTCAAATGGAAGCATGGGCACCTTTTGCTGAAGGCCGGTTAGACTTATTTAAAAATGAAACATTGTCAAAAATTGGTAAACAATACGGTAAATCAGTTGGACAAGTTATTCTAAAATGGTTAATGCAACGTGGTATTGTAGCACTTGCTAAATCTGTGAGACCGGAACGAATGGCAGAAAATATCGACATATTTGATTTTGAATTAACAGTGGAAGACATGGCAACTATTACTGCCTTAGACAAACAAGAATCTGCCTTCTTTGATCATAATGATCCAGAAAGAGTTGAACGGTTCATGGAATTATTGTCATAAATTACCTGAAGTAAAGTTATTTTGCCAATGGTAAATAAAATATAAGTATAAGTATATAACGGAAAAGAAGCATTTGGGATAATTTTATCTATTTGAAGTGGAACCCCCTAAGTTGGAGAAAAATCTAACTTAAGGGGTTTTATTGTGTTCTTAGTTGAAATAAAGGAAAAAACTTTAATAGTTAACCAATGAGGTAGTATGGAATAAGATAATCCGTAACTATTTTTTAAGACGCTAAGGTATAATTTCGATATTCTAATATCCTAACTTAACGGCACACTTAGAAAATATAATGTGGTTTGGTGGAATTATTTTGTCAGAGAATAAAACCTTTTCATATAAGGTTTTTGAAGAAGTTATTTTGAGTATGCTGAATGGAGAAATCCGTGTTAACGTTGTAAAAGAAATTGAAATGGCAAAATTTATAATTGAATTATCGGTTTTACTGATTAAAGCTGCTGGTATCGAATAACTAATTCCAATTTTTAGTTTTCATTTTAATAAAGCGTTAATGATATATTTTTTAAAGTTAACGGTTTGTTATATTAATTTTATTACTCTTTTAGTTAATAATATATTAAAAAAACGGTTAAAAAGTGCTTGAATACCTATATGAGTTGAGCAGTGCAAAGTGTATGCAAGAATATCATTTAATGGTAGAATAAGAAAAGTAAGATATCGGTTAAAAATTGTGTGTATATGGATGAGAAAATAAAATAAAACTAACAGGAGATCATGAAAATATGAGTCGTATTCTAATAATTGAAGATGAAAAAAATTTAGCGCGCTTTGTTGAATTAGAATTACAACATGAAGGATTTGAAACTGAGGTTCATTTTGATGGGCGAACGGGTCTAGAAGCTGCTTTAAATGAAGATTGGGATTCAATTCTACTTGATTTAATGTTACCTGAATTAAATGGTCTTGAGGTTTGTCGCCGTGTACGACAAGTTAAAAATACACCAATCATTATGATGACGGCTCGTGATTCAGTTATTGACCGCGTATCTGGCTTAGACCATGGAGCAGATGATTATATTGTTAAACCATTTGCAATCGAAGAATTATTGGCGCGTTTACGTGCATTGTTACGTCGTATTGATATAGAGGGTGAACAAAATGTTGCAAAACAGACAACTGTCACTTACCGTGATTTAACAATTGAAAAAGAAAATCGTGTTGTTCGTCGTGATGAAGAAGTTATTGAGCTAACCAAACGTGAATATGAACTACTTTTAGCTTTAATGGAAAGTGTTAATGTTGTTTTAGCTAGAGATGTTTTATTAGCTAAAGTTTGGGGATATGAATCAGAAGTTGAAACAAACGTTGTGGATGTTTATATTCGTTACTTACGAAATAAAATAGATCGTAGCGGTGAAGAAAGTTATATTCAAACGGTCAGAGGAACAGGGTACGTAATGAGATCATGAGAAAAAAAATAACCCAGCATCCAAAAGAAGTAAGACGTATGTCACTTAAATGGAAATGGGCATTAGGAACGGCAATAGGTGTTTTACTTATATTTGCCGTTTTTTCTGCGCTTATTTTTCAGAGTTTTAGTGGCGTTTTATTAGATAAAGAAAAAAAAGATGTACAAGATACTTTAAGAACGGTGACGCAACAGTTAAGTCGTGAGAATCAAGACTTAACAATTTCAAGTACTGCACAACATTTAAAACCGATAAATGCAGATTCTCGACCAGATAAAGACGAAAATAACTTGTACTCAAATGCAGTAATTGTTAATTTATCAAGAGAAAATATTGCAGTAGGTGTTTATAATTTGAAGCAACAAGAAGTTTTTGCTTCAAGAAATTTAAACGTACCATTTGTTAAAAAAAATAAAATGACGTTTACTAGCCAAACAATTGATGGCGCAAATGGATATGTTGCTAGAAGAGCTATTTATTCATCTAAAACTGGCAAAAAAATCGGGTATGCACAAGTAACTAATGCTTTAGAAAATTACCATAAAATTAGTAATAAATTAATTCTAATTTTTATTGTTTTAATTATTACGGCAACCTTTGGTAGTGCTATATTAGGGTATATCCTGGCATCTTGGTTACTGAGACCGATTGAAGTAGTGAACGAAACTATTGATATTATTAATGAAGGCGAAACACCAATTGGACATGTACGTGTCCCAGATATGCATAGAAATGATGAGTTATCTGATTTGGCGGACTTGTTCAATAGTATGCTAGATAGGATGGAGCGCTACGTTGATCAACAGCAACAATTTGTTGAAGATGTCTCACATGAGTTAAGAACCCCTGTAGCAATAATTCAAGGTCATATGGAATTATTGAACAGGTGGGGTAAAGATGATCCGGCAGTTCTAGCGGAGTCGATTGAAGCATCTTTGCAAGAAATTAATCGTATGAAGAGTTTAGTTCAAGAAATGCTTGATTTATCAAGAGCTGAACAAGTAGAGATGACATTTAAAAATGAGTTAGTTGATGTCCGATTAGTTGTTTTACAAATTTTCAATGATTTTAAAATGATACATCCCGATTTTACGTTTATTTTAGATGAAGATTTTAATGGAGAAAGTTTGGTAAAAATATCGCATAATCACTTAGAACAAGTTTTAATTATTCTAATGGATAATGCCGTTAAATATTCAGAAACAAGAAAAGAAATTCATATTTCAGCATCAAAAGATATGAAAATGGTTCAAATTGCTATTCAAGATTTTGGTGAAGGAATTTCTAAAGATGACTTAAAAAATGTTTTTAATCGCTTCTATCGCGTTGATAAAGCTAGAAGTCGTGATAAAGGCGGTAATGGTCTTGGATTATCAATCGCACAAAAACTCATTATGGGTTATAAAGGAACATTAGTGGTAGAAAGTGTTGAGAAGCGTGGTTCAATATTCAGAATTTCGTTGCCTCTAGCTACTACTAAACCAACCGAAAAGATAAGAAGAGACTAGTGTTGAAATGCAATACAAAAATTTAGACAGTATAATAAAAAAAGCTTACCATTCTTAGAGCAATTCTAAGAATGGTAAGCTTTTTTTAATGGTTAATCTTTATTTGCGGTTTTGTTTACCAGCATTACGATTACGATTATTTTTTGCTACATTTGAAAGATTATCTTCAACATTATCAATTGTTTGTTCCACTGTTTCTTCAACAGCATCAATTGTTGAACGTTCTCTAACAATTGGTGGGTTCTTAGCAAGTTCAGCTTGAATTTCGCGACGAATCTTAGGACGCATTAACATAATTATAAATGTTTGAACACAAGCGAAGAGGCCACCGATGAAGAAGTAGAGACCAATACCTGCTGGCGCACTCATTGTAACAAAGACCATCATAACTGGACTAGCAATTAACATTGTTTGCATTGTTTTCTTTTGTTCTGGCGGAATGCCAATTGTTGAAATGAATCCTTGACCCAAATACACAATGAAACATAGCACAGTAAAGATAATTGATGGTGTACCTAATTTAATGCTAAAGAAGACAGCATCCTTTAATTCTGAAGAATATAAGATTGCAGCGTATAGCGCAGCAAAAATTGGCATTTGAACTAATAATGGTAGGCAGCCAATTCCGCCAGTCATGCTGACGTTGTTATCTTTATAAAGTGCCATCATTTCTTGACTGATAGCTGCTTTTTCTTCTGAACTTTTAGCATTTTTTTGTCGTTCTTGAATGACTTTTAATTGTGGTTGAATCGAACCCATTTTTTCTTGTTGAACGGTCGCTTTTTTCGATTGATTAATCATCATTGGCATAAGTGCCAAGCGAATGACGATTGAGATAACGATAATTGCTAGACCGTAGTTGTTACCTAGATGAGCGGATAACCAGTCAAGCAATCCCTGAGTTGGTTTTGCTAAATAGTCGTAAACCATCCCAAAAGGATTACCATTCTTGTCTCTGCGGACGCATCCCGATAGGAACAGGACAAGCGCCATGAATATTGGGAGCATTGTTAAACGTTTAATCTTTTTCATTAATATATTTTCCCCTCTTAAAGTGACTATATCGATTACTATACTTTAAATATAGGGGGATTTCAATGGGCTATAAATAAATCGTAATTAGTAAATAACGGTAAAGGCAGTCGGCATATAATTAGTTAAGGAGGTTTCTTTATAATCAGTCACCTTACCGGCTGGTGTAGGTGAATTTTTAACTTTTTGAATAAATTTTTCTAATTGGGTATTATCTGAACTACTTGCTTTAATTGTGACGCTGTCATCAAAATTATTTTGTACTGACCCGTAGATGCCTAGATCATCGGCTAATCTCTTCGTCGTATATCTGAAGCCAACACCCTGCACGCGACCAAAAACAGTTATTTGAATAGCACTCATAATGTAATCCCTCCATATTATAAAGTAGATATAGGCATTTATTGCTTTCATTATAACTGGAAAAGATGATAATGACCAACTAATGCTATTTTAAATATGCTATAATTATTTCCAATAGTAAGAGGGGTACATTTATGGAAAAAATTAATTCAACACAGAATGCTAAGATTAAATACTGGAAAAAATTACAAACTAAAAAAGGTCGTAAAAAGGAAAATAAATACCTTTTAGAAGGCTGGCATTTAGTTAAAGAAGCACTCATGGCAAACACAAAAATTGAATATTTGCTTGTTACTAATGATTTTAGATATTTTGATGAAATAGCCGATACGACAATTGAGCAAGTAGAAATCTCATCTGAAGTTAGTTTATATCTTGCTGACACGAGTACGCCACAAGGTATTTACGCGGTAACTGAGATGGAAGAAAATCAACAATTATCAGTTGACCATTTAACTGGTGGCTGGTTAATGCTAGATGGTGTTCAAGATCCAGGAAATATTGGAACAATGGTTAGAACTGCCGATGCTGCCGGTTTAACAGGTGTCATTTTTGGTGAGGGTAGTGCAGATAGTCATCATCCTAAAGTTTTACGTTCGATGCAGGGAAGCCAATTTCATGTTCAATTAGTGGATGCCGATTTAATGGAAGTTACTACCTTATTCAAAGAAAATAATATTGCTATTTATGGTTCTGAATTAAATGAAGATGCACTTAGTTATCGTGAGATTTCTGCTACAGATAATTTTGGTTTAATTATGGGAAATGAAGGTAACGGGATGCGTAATGACCTGTTAAATGAAACGGATGCTAATTTATATATTCCAATTAAAGGTCGTGCTGAATCGTTAAATGTCGCTATTGCTGCAGGTGTACTAATGTTTCATCTTAAAGCTTAATTATGATATTTGGTGAAATTATTACGATTTACTAAAGATAACTGATTGCGCTTGCAATAGGTGCTCAATCAGTTATGATGGAGATAGGAAAAAATATTTTGGGGGCGTACTAGTATATGAAAAAAGATTCGTATCTTGATGATGAATTATATATGAGTTATGTTGGAGACCTTTTGGCAAAACCAGAAGTTCAAAGATTAAGTGAATATACACAACATCATTTTTCTACTCGATTAGAACATTCAATCTCAGTTTCCTATGACAGTTATCGTATCGCTAAAAGATTACATTTAAATGCAAAAGCAACGGCAAGGGCCGGATTATTACATGATTTATTTTACTACGATTGGCGTACAACTAAATTCGATCGCGGTACACATGCTTGGATTCATCCGCGTATCGCTATTAGAAATGCAGAGAAGTTAACGACATTATCTGATTTAGAAAAAGATATCATCATGAAACATATGTGGGGTGCTACTGTTGCACCACCTAAATATCCAGAGGGATATATTGTAACCATGGTTGATAAATATGAAGCAACAAGTGAAGTTTCATCACCGTTAAAAAATAAATCAAAACATAGCTTTCAGCAATTAATTGCAATTTTAAAATAGTTTTAAAAAGGATAGGCCTACAGGCTTATCCTTTTTGTTTTTTCGAAAACGAACCAATTTGTTTACTTTTTGTTAGTTAATGATAAAATATAGTAATAAAGTAACTGAGGAGGGGTTAATTATGCAAGTTGTTCAAGAAAAAACAAATTATGAAATGTGTCCTAAATTTGAAAAAACTTTTTCAATATTAGGTAAAAAATGGAACGGTTTAATTATTAACGTTTTATTGGATGAAGGACCTCAACGATTTAAAGAATTAGCTCAAAAGGTTGATAAATGCAGTGACCGTGTATTAGTTGAACGTTTAAAAGAACTTGAAGATACTAATATTATCTCAAGAGTCGCCATCGGTGAAACTAGTCGTAGTTTTTATGAGCTTACTGAACAAGGAAAAGACATGAAAAATATGATGGATAGCGTCCATACATGGTCAGAAAAGTGGTATACACTTAAAGATTGCGAGTAAGACTTGACGATAGGCTTTGATACCTTTAAACTATGAATATAGAATAAAGGCTTAGACAGAAAATAGTAGATATTTTTCTTGGATTTAAAGGGATGGTTAGCTAGACTGAAACTAACCAATAAATAAAATATTGAATTCACTTCTAGAGCTGTTAATTAATGTAGGCTAACTTAAATCATGCAATTAACCGGTTAATGGCCGTTATCATTTTGAGTGTTTGGGAATTTGTATTCTCAAAAACAAGGGTGGTACCGCGAGACCTCGTCCCTTTTTAGGACGGGGTCTTTTTGTGTCTAAAATCTATCAAAACAACTAATAAAGGAGTCGATATTAATGGATTTAAAAGAGAAATTACTTGAGTTACAAGAAAAAGGCTTGAAACAAATTCGTGAATCAGAGGATCTAAAACAAATTAATGCTATTCGTGTTAATTTACTTGGAAAAAAAGGACCAATCACAGAAGTTTTAAGAGGTATGAAGGAATTATCAGCCGAAGAACGACCTAAAATTGGTAGCTTTTCTAATACCATTAAAAATGAGTTAGCTGAAGCTATTCGTGTGAAAAATGAAGAACTTGAAATTAAAATGACTGCTAAAAAGTTGGAAAAAGAAAAAATCGATGTAACGCTACCAGGTGCCCAAATTCAATTAGGGCAGCCACATGTTATTATGCAAGTGATTGAAGAATTGGAAGAGCTCTTTTTGGGTATGGGGTATCAAGTTGTTTCAGGTCCAGAAATAGAAGAAGACCATTACAATTTTGAAATGTTGAACTTACCTGCGGATCATCCCGCTCGTGATATGCAAGATACATTTTATATTACAAAAGAATTATTAATGAGAACACAAACATCACCCGTTCAAGCAAGGACAATGGAAACACATGATTTTTCAAAAGGACCATTAAAAATGGTTTCACCTGGTAAAGTTTATCGACGTGATACAGATGATGCAACGCATTCACATCAATTTCACCAGTTCGAAGGGTTAGTAATCGACAAACATATTACGATGGCAGACTTAAAGGGAACGATTGAACTGATTGCTAAAACAATTTTTGGAGAAGAACAAGAAATTCGGTTACGACCAAGTTACTTCCCATTTACGGAACCGTCAGTTGAAGTCGATGTGACCTGTTTTAAATGTGCGGGTAAAGGGTGCTCAATCTGTAAATACACAGGCTGGTTAGAAGTTTTAGGCGCTGGAATGGTACATCCTAATGTATTAAGAATGGCCGGTGTCGACCCTGAAGTATACGGTGGTTTTGCCTTTGGTTTAGGACCAGATCGTTTTGCGATGCTTAAATATAGTATCGACGATATTCGTCATTTTTATTTAAACGATAATCGATTCCTGTCACAATTTACGAAAAGAGGTTAGAGATAATGAAAGTATCTAAAAATTGGTTGAATGAATATTTAACATTAGAAATTGAACCTGAAATTATTGCTGAAAAAATAGCTCGTACAGCCGTTGAAATTGATAGCGTTGAACGTCCTTCTGAAGGACTTAAAAAAATTGTTGTTGGATATGTTGATAGTTTGGTACCACATCCAGACTCTGATCATTTAAATATCTGCCAAGTTGATGTTGGTGAAGGATCTCTTAGTCAAATCGTTTGTGGCGCACCTAATATTGCCGCAGGGCAAAAAGTTATTGTTGCATTACCCAATTCTAGAATTGCTGATAATGTTAAAATCAAACGTGGTAAAATGCGCGGACAAGCTTCTGAAGGTATGATTTGTGCATTACAAGAAATTGGATTTTCAGATAGTGTCGTGCCTAAAGAATTTGTAGAAGGTATCTACGTAATGCCAGAAAATGCAATTCCTGGTGAATCAGTCTTTGATTACTTAGGTATGAATGATGACATTATTGATATTGATGTGACACCAAATCGTGCTGATATGTTAAGTATGCGTGGGGTAGCACATGAACTATCTGCTGACTATGATGTTCCGGCAACATTTAAGCATCCAGAATTGAAAGAAACATCTACTGAAAAAATTGAAGATTACATTTCTTTATCGTTGCCTGATAAAACGTTAGCACCCACATATTCGATGCGCGTGATTAAAGATTTAACAATTAAAGCAAGTCCAATGTGGTTACAAATTCGTCTTTGGAACGCAGGCGTTAGACCTATTAATAATGTCGTTGATGTGACCAATTATATATTGATGGATTATGGTCAACCATTACATGCCTTTGATTATAATAAATTGGGAAGTAAAGATATTTTAGTAAGAACAGCTATTGCTGGCGAAAAGATTACAACACTAGATAGCGAAGAACGTGAATTAAAAGAAAAAGATATTGTGATTACAAATGGTAAAACACCGATTGCTATTGCTGGGACAATGGGTGGCGAATCAACACAAATAACCGACGAAACTGTGACAGTTGCGATTGAATCTGCAGTATTTAACAATTCAATGGTTAGAAAAACAGCACGCACACATGGTATTCATAGTGAAGCCTCAATGCGATTTGAACGTGGTATTAACGTTGAAACAGTACAAGAAGCACTTGATGCAGCAGCAGAGTTAATCGCTAATTTAGGTGATGGAACAGTTGTGTCGGGTACGGCAAGTGCAAGTAAGCTAGAAGCAGAGTCAACTTTTGTTGATACAACGGTGGCACATATTAATGGTGTACTTGGGACTGAATTATCAGAATCTGAAATCACTAAATTATTTAAACAATTAGGATTTACGGTTGTAAATCGCGATGGTACTTTAAATGTTGAAGTTCCTGCAAGACGTTGGGATATTAGTATTGAAGCAGATTTAGTAGAAGAAATCGCGCGTATTTATGGATACGATAATATTCCTTCTACACTACCAACTGGCAAAATGACTCCTGGTAAATATACTTATAAACAAAAAATGATTAAACAGGCGCGTCATATTTTGGAATCAGCTGGGTTATCTGAAGTTATTAGTTATGGATTAACAACGGAAGAAAAAGCTGGTAAATTTATTTTTGAAGAAAAAGATGTTTTTACGACAAATTTAATGTTCCCAATGAGCTCAGAACGAACAACAACAAGAATGAACTTAATCAGCGGGTTATTAGATGATTTAGCGTACAATGAAGCACGAAAATCTGACAATCTTGCTTTCTATGAACAAGGAAGAGTCTTTTTCCGCAGTGAGGGCGAAGAGCGACCTACTGAAATTGAACATATTGCAGGTGCAATGACAGGATTATTTAAACTTGCAAATTGGCAAAATGAAAAACAACCTGTTGATTTCTTCATGATTAAAGGTGTTGTTGAACAATTATTAACACAATTAGAATTAGTTGATGATGTTACTTATGTATCTTCTGAAAGTCATGAAGATATGCATCCAGGACGAACAGCTGATATCTATTTAAAAGATGAATTAATTGGTTTTGTCGGCCAAGTACATCCTAATTCAGCTAAAGAATTTAATTTAAAGGAAACATACGTTTTCGAATTAGATCTTCAAAAATTAGTTGATGCGAAAAAAGCAGACCGATTATTTGCGCCTATTTCTAAATTCCCATCAGTTACTCGTGATGTGGCCCTCCTAGTTGCTAATGATATAGCTAACAGTGAGATTGAAGCGTTAATTAAAAAACAAGGTGGAAAGTCTTTAATTGATGTTCATTTATTTGATCTTTATCAAGGATCTCATATTGAAAATGGCATGAAATCCCTTGCTTATACGTTAACTTATCAAGATATTACAAAAACTTTGGTTGAAGAAGATGTCACAAATGATTTTAACCGTGTTATCGAAGCTTTAAAAGAGACGCTTAGGGCTGATATTCGATAATTTAGGACGCAGCTTAATAATACTTATTATTAAGCGTGAGGAGGTTAAACAATGAAAAAAGATGATACATCTCCAGAATTACCGCCAGAGAATAATAAAAACCAGGCTAAGAAAATTATTGCAGGGGTCATTGCATTATTATGTATATTACTACTGACAATATTGTTTATGACCTATAGATATATCAAGGCATCTTTAGATCCACTAGATAAAAATAATAATAAAATTGAACAAGTTTATATTCCAATTGGATCAAGTACAAAACAAATTGGAACAATTTTAGAAAAAAATAAAATTATTAAAAGTGGTACGGTGTATACGTACTATGTCAAGCAAAAAAAGGTGTCACAATTTAAGGGCGGCTACTATCAACTTAAGGCATCTATGAGTTTGGATAAAATTGCTTGGACACTTCAACAAGGTGGAAGTAGTGAGCCTATACAAAATAAATTAGCGAAAGTATTAGTTGGTGAGGGAACAACAATTAACCAAATCGGTAAATCCATTTCAAAAGAAACAAATTTTTCATATAATGATTTTATTAAATTAATGAAAAATAAAACTTTTTTGGATTACTTAGATAAAAAATATCCAGATCTTTTAGATACCACTATGGCATCTAAAAACGTGAGATATCCTTTAGAAGGTTATTTGTTCCCAGCTACGTATACTGTTTATAAAAAAACAACGTTAAAAAATCTTGTTGAGCAAATGATTGTTAAAGCAAATGATGAATTATCGCCTTATTATGCAACAATAAAAAAACAAAAATTAACAGTACAAGAGGTCATTTCTCTCGCTTCATTAGTTGAAAAAGAGACGGAAAACCATAAAGATCGTCAAAAAATTGCCGGTGTTTATTTCAATCGAATTGCATCAGAAATAACGTTACAATCAAAAATATCAGTTAGTTATGCGCTAAATATACCGCAAAAAGATTTAACGTCAGCTGATTATTACGTGGATAAACCATATAATTTGTACGTTTATAAAGGATATGGACCTGGTCCATTTAACAATGCTAGTTTAGATTCTATCCAGGCTGTTTTGACACCATTGGACAGAAAGAAAGGTAATTTCTATTTTATTTTCAATTCAAATTCTAAAAAAATAGAATATTCTAAAACGTATGAATATTACCAAGCATTTTCACCTATGACACAGGCTGATAATGATTATGTTCAATAATCCACGCAACCGGTTTACAATCACAAAATTAAATGTTAACCTGATAGGCATATTGAACTTATTAATTTTAAGAGGAGTAAGTGATGGCAGAAGATAAAGTATATCCAATGACCGTAGACGGTAAAGTTAAACTTGAAGAAGAACTTGAAACATTAAAAACAAAAACGCGTGCAGAAATTATTAATCGTATTAAGATTGCACGTAGTTATGGCGATTTATCAGAAAATTCAGAATATGAATCAGCTAAAGATGAACAAAGTTTTGTTGAAGGCCGAGTTAAAACAATTGAACATATGCTCCATTATGCAGAAATTATTGATAACGCTGGTGTAGATGCTGACGAAGTTTCTGTTGGTAAAACAGTTTCATTTATGGAACCTGGTGAAGAGGAAGAAACATACACGATTGTTGGTGCGGCAGAAGCTGACCCAATGTCTGGTAAAATTTCAAATGAATCACCAATCGCTAAAGGATTAGTTGGCCATAAATTAAATGAAACAGTAACAATTGAAACACCAAATGGTAATTTTGAAGTCAAAATTACCGATGTTAAAGATAATTTATAAAAGCTAAATATAAAAGATTAAGTTGCAAATCATTTGTTACTTAGTCTTTTTTTATTAAATTAAGTAGGTGAGATAAGTTGAAAAAGAATTTTGCAATAATCGGTTTAGGTCGATTTGGTGCGAGTGTTTGCGAAACGTTGATTGAGTATGGGCAAGAAGTTTTAGTTATTGATAGGGATGAAGCTCGTGTAAATGATTATATGGATATTGCAACACATGCTGTTGTTGCCGATGCACAAGATGATGAAGCTTTAAAATCAATCGGTATTCGTAATTTTGATCATGTGATTGTCGCAATTGGTGAAGATATTCAAGCAAGTATCTTAGTCACATTGATGGTTAAAGAATTAGGTGTTCCTGTCGTAACGGCTAAAGCATTGAATAAATATCACGCTCGTGTACTCCAAAAGGTTGGGGCAGATCATATTGTTCATCCTGAACGAGATATGGGAATCAAGTTGGGTAGGGCATTAAGTTCTAATCATTTGTTAGATTACTTAGATTTAGATGATGATTACCGATTGGCAGAAATTGATATGACAGATCCGAGATATGTTAATAAGACATTAGATGAATTAAATTTCAGATCAACATTTAATTTAAATGTAATCAGTATTAGACGTGGTAAAGAAATGATTATTTCACCATTAGCAGATCAAATTATTTTACCAAATGATCAGGTACTGATTATTGGTGAAACAAAAGCTGTCACAGAATTTGATGAAAAAATGAACAAGACTAAATAAAAGGACAAGATTGCATATTGCAATCTTGTCCTTTTGTATTATACAAAAACTATTTAATCAATCTTTTTGTGTGAACGATAATTGGCTTAATAAGTATCAAGAGAATAGCCAAAATTGAGACGATCAAACCAATACCCATGTATGGTGGCCAATAGATAAGTTTAACGGTATGATTTCCCTTAGCAACTTTAAAGCTGAGAAAAGTATTCAATGATTTATTAGTTGCTACGGATTTACCATCAACTTTAACATGCCAACCTTTACTGTATGGAATCGTTGTAAAGACGACTTGATGATTACGTTTAACTGATATTGAACCTGTGATTGAATGTTGATTGTATTTTGTAACGTTTAATTCACTAGATTTTAGTTGCTTAATTTGGGATTTAAATGAATTAACATTCATTTGATAAAGCGTAAAGTTTTCTAAGAAAAGGGTTCTTTTCTTTAATTTAGCTGTCAGAACTATTTTTTTACCTTTATTATTGGATGCAATATTAACAACAACTGTATTTCGATACGTTTTATATTGTTTTAATTCGTGACCATTTAATTTAAATAAAACATTATCAGTACTTAATCCTGAACCTAAGGTTAAATAATAAGCATCGTTTGTTGTTGGTGTGTATGTGAAAGTGACTAGTCCAGATTTATTTAGTTTCGTTTTTGTTAGAATAGAATTTGTTAAATTAATTTGTGAACCAACGTTATCAAAATTGACAGTATTAAAATTAATTGGTGTAAATAAAGCATCGTTATTAATACCGGTTAGAGCAGATAACCAATCAGACTGATATCTTAATGGGTTAGTTGTTTTATTCTTGTTTGTCAATATAGTATCATTTGCTGCATAGCCAATTGATAAAGCATACGGATTTTTAACCGTTTCAGTTAACGAGTTATTTGAGACAGGTCTATAGTAAGCTGTATCAGGTTTTTCAGTTAGTGGTGTCAATGTTTCTAACTGTGTGTCCAATGCCTTAGAAGTCCGTAATTGTTTTGGTGTAAAAACGTACTTCATATTTAATAGGGCATCTGTTACCAAGGTACCATTTGAGTAAGTGACATAATTATCACCATCAGGTTGTCCTATCTTACCGTAAAAAGTTGGGATTGATTTTGAAAAAGCAGAACTAAAATGGGAACCGCTGAAAAAATCAGCTGACATGGCATCATTTTTAGTCCGACTGTATGTTTGTGCGACACGATAGAAAGAATTATCAATTTTTTTTAACGATTTACTTTCAGTTGCTAGGGCAGTCGTTGACACGTCGTATTCACTTGTAGATAAATAACTAATGTTATCTAATGAATAAACAGCGTTACATGACATCTCAGCTATTACACTTGCAAATAACAACCATTTGAATGAAGGTGATGCATGATCTTGGAACTGAATTAAAATTAACGTTAAAAGAATAAATAAAATTGATAGGAATAAAGTTTCATCAGATAAATAACTATAAGATTCTTTTGATATAAATAAGTACGTAAACATTCCGATGAATAAAAGACCTACAATACTCAATTTCCAGAATTTTATAGGATTAAAGTACTCAAATTGTTGAGCAGCTAAAAGGATAATCCAAAAGCAAAATACAAATGAAAAACGATAAGGATACCAAACTGGAAATTGCATTCCGTGCCATAGTAAATCTAAAGGTTCAAAGCACATCGATAGGATCAAGAAACTTGTGATTAAAAAAGAGACAACCCGTTCTTTAATTGAAAAACGGTTATTCATGAAATATAAGATAAAACCAATTAAAGCCAAACTCCCTACAAAAATATTAGGGAAACCAGAAGGCATTTGATCAAAATTGAATGAACCAATCACAAATTTTGAAAGCATCGCTAAAGGATTATATTCAATTTTTGCTTTAATAGATTCTTCCGTGTATTCTCCCTTACTTGAAAGCAATGAGAATAGAGTTGGAAAGAGGATAATTGCTGAAATTGCTACAGAAACTAGAGATTTATAGATGAAAATCCATGATTTTTTAAAAAATTGTTTAACTGATAGAGATACACGACTTGTTGTATATAAGAAATATAAAATCATAAAAAGACAGACCATATAACCCATATAATAGTTAACGATTAAAAGTAACGCAAGCCACCAAGTATAAGCCCAACTTTTTGAATTCAACTGTAATTTTTCAAAGCCTAAAATAACTAAAGGTAATAGAATAACAGCGTCTAACCATAATAAATTAAGTTGGTTAGCAATCGTCCAACCCATTAGCGCATACGCTGTGGCAAATAATGGGATATAAAGTGAAGTCATTCTTGTTGTTTTCTTTAATAATAAACCGAACGTAAGGCCTGATAAGGCATATTTTAAAAGGGTGACTACCATAACACCCGCTAAAATTGATTTTCCTGGAAATACTAAGAAAATAAGATTAAAAGGACTCATTAAGTAGTATGCCCACTCACCTAACATATCACCACCAATTGCTTGTGAAAATGAATAGAAAAAACTAGTAGGATGATGGAGAAGTGTGGCTCTAAAATAAGAGAAAAAATCAATATATTGCTGACCTAAATCAACAGTTAATAGAGAACTATTCCCAAAAGGATACATTTTGCGGCCAATAAAGTAACAAAGCATAATGAATAAAGGAATAAGGAAACTTAGAAGGAGTACATGATTCTTTTTAAGATAATTTTTAAGCTTAACCATTTTAAAACCTCTCTGACTATTAATGTATGGTAATAAGAATAGCATATTTGGGACTTTACCGCATAAATCAGCAGCAGATAAAAATATATTTAATCTGATTATTAAAGTTTTTATTATAATATAAATTGTTAGCCTGTTTATTGGGCCAATGAATCTTAAAAATGTGGTAATATGGTAAATGATATATTTATACGAATTAAAAGACTAATAATGATACAGTGAGAGGTAATTAAACGTGAAACTTCCAAAAACAAAACAAGGTCGAAGCAAACAAAATAAATCACATATTCCATTTAGATTAAATTTCCTGTTTTTTATTGTTTTCCTACTTTTTGCAGCATTACTGGCGCAGTTAGCCTATTTACAAATTTTAAACGGAGCTTCATTTGAAGCGACAGTTAATAGTACGGATACGACAACAGAAACTAAGAATGTACAGCGTGGGATGGTTTATGACTCAACAGGTAAGGTTCTAGTTGGTAATAATTCTTCTCGAGCAATTACTTATACAAAAGGATCAGGTATCCTATCGCCTGATTTATATAAGATAGCTAATAACTTAGTAACCTATGTCAGTATTGATACGAGTAAATTAACAGACCGCAATGCTGCTGATTACTACTTAGCGGATAAGGGGCATTTAAAAGCTGTCACTGCTGCTGTAAAAAAAGAAAAAAATTTAACATCTGCTGAGTTAAACAAATTATCAACTACTGATTTTAATACATTGACAGTAGCATATGCTGTTAAAAATAACATTGATTCATTAACTGATGAAGAAAAAGAAGCTGCTACTGTTTTTGGGAAAATGACGGGTGCTTATTCATTATCAACTGTTTACTTAAAAACCTCTGATGTTTCCGATAAGGAGATGGCTGAAGTAGGTGAACATTTATCAGGGATGAATGGGATTAAAATAGGAACTAACTGGTCACGAAGTTACCCAAATGGTAAAAGTATGAACAGTATCATCGGAAATGTCACTAGTGAAGCTACTGGGCTACCTAGTGATAGCGTGGAAACGTTAATGACTGAAGGTTATTCACGAAATGATAGTGTTGGTCAGAGTTATTTAGAAAAACAATATGAAGATGTTTTAAAAGGAACAAAGTCACAAACTAAGGTTGAAGTGGCTAATAGTAAAATAGTAAAACAAGTACAAGAATATAGTGGTAAAAAAGGTGATAATCTCGTCTTAAATATTAACGCTAAATTCCAAGCTCAAGTTCAAAAGATTATGAACGATAGTGTGAAATCAATTGCTGGAAGCAATCCTTATAATCCAGGGGCCTACGCAGTTGTCATGAACCCAAATACAGGTGCCGTTTATGCAATGGCCGGTGTTAATCGAAATATTAAAACAGGTAAGATTACGGATGATGCTTTAGGGTCGATTAATCAAGTATTTACCATGGGTTCTGTTGTAAAAGGTGCTACGGTTATGGGAGCTATGATGGATGGGGCAATTACACCAACTAGCAATACCATAACTGATGAACCTATTAAGCTTGCTGGGACAGCTCCTAAGTCATCATGGTTTAATACATCTGGTTCAGCTAACGTTGCGTTAACAGCTTCTGATGCATTAATGGTTTCTTCTAACTCGTACATGATGCAGTTAGCAATGAGAGAAGGCGGATTCAAATATTCAAGTGGTTCTTCACTGGATATGTCGAATTCAATTTTCCCCAAAATGCGTGGTTACTTTAATCAATTCGGACTTGGTATCAAAACAGGTGTTGATTTACCTGGTGAGTCAACTGGTTTTGAGGGTGTAGCTAACCAAACAAATATTGGTAAAGCACTTGATTTATCTTTCGGAAATTATGATTCATATACAACTATTCAATTAGCGCAATACATGTCAACGATGGCTAATGGTGGTACAAGATTACAACCACAAATTGTAAAAGCGATTCGTTCAACAAATGAGGATGGTTCTTTAGGTTCTGTTCAAACTGAAATGACACCTAATATTTTAAGTACAGTTAACGCAACAAAATCAGAATTTGATGTTGTTCAATCAGGATTTTATAAGGTTGTTCATGGATCAAGTTCATTGAGAACTGGGAATGCGATGAGTGATGTAACACCATCAATTTCAGCTAAAACAGGTACTGCTCAAACATTCTATGGAACATCTGAAACTGAAGCACTTAGTTTGGCTTCATATGCACCTTCTAACAAGCCTAAAGTGGTCGTTGCACTCGTTTTCCCTGGAATGGCTAATAATACAGGTAGTGCTGTGAATGGTCAGGCAGCAGTTTCAATTTATTCAGCATTTTGGAAAACTGTTGAATCTGATAAATAATATTAAGGAAATAAGTCATCTAATACCTGATTTTATTGCTGTAAAGTAAATTTCCTTAACAAATAAAAAAAAACACTAGCGTTTACTTATTAATAATGATATTATATAAGACGTTAAAGACTAATTGTCTTATGAAATTATGAAGAAATATATGGAGGGTTGCAACCATGCGTGTACACATTACATTAGAATGTACGGAATGTCATGAACGGACATACCTATCAAGTAAAAACAAACGTAATAATCCAGATCGTGTTGAGCTTAATAAATTTTGCCCACGTGATCGTAAGGTTACTTTACATCGCGAAACAAAATAACAACGGGAATTTTCCTGTTGTTTTTTTGTTTTAAATAACTTTTATACTAGTTGAAATAAAATCTTGTAAACGTTATTTTGTAAATTTTTATATGAAATAAGGAGCTATCTATGAATTTGGCAAAATACAAAAATACACCATTTATGACGTACTTTTTTATTGGATTATCAGCAATTGTTTTCATCGCAATGACACTTGCTGGTGGTAGTCAAGACACAAATGTATTAATTGAATTTGGCGCTAAATATAATCCACTGATCATGGACGGCGAGTGGTGGCGATTATTTAATCCCATATTTTTACATATTGGATTTGAACATATTGTCCTTAATATGGTTACATTGTATTTTATTGGTATCCAAATTGAGATGTTATTTGGTCATTGGCGTTTTACAGGCATTTATTTGCTTGCTGGAATTGCTGGCAATATTGCAAGTTTCACGTTCAGTCCAGATACTATTTCGGCAGGCGCTAGTGGTGCTATTTTTGGTTTATTTGGGGCATTCCTAATGTTAGGTGATAATTTTAGAAAAAGTGCCTATTTTAGACAAATGTCGCAGCAATTTTTACTATTCATTGTGTTAAATCTTGCGTTTGGGTTTATGTCGTCAAGTACAGATAATGCAGCTCATATTGGCGGTATTTTATCTGGATTCTTAATCGCAACGACTGTAGGCGCACCAAGATTGGCACGAATCAGTCATATTAAACAGATAGCTGCATTCGTTATTTTAATTATTATCAATTTAATTCTGATTAAAATTGGAATTTCTAATAGTATCTAGTTTAAGGTGGTGACCGTTAATTGAAAAATTTGTATGATGTCCAACAACTATTGAAACAATTTGGTGTGTACGTTTATGTTGGTAAACGTATGTGGGATATTGAATTAATGGCATTGGAATTAGATAATTTACATCGATCAGGAGTGATTGATGACAAAATCTATGCTAGAGCTAAAATTGTACTATCTCATGAACATCGAGTTGAAGAACAAAATAATTGAGAGTGTAAGTGGAGGAATTTGAATAATGGTAATTGAAAAAAAATTAATTGGTGTCGACTTAGGTGGCACAACAGTTAAATTCGCTATTTTAACTGAAACAGGCGATATTCAACAAAAATGGAGTATTGAAACAAACGTTCTTGATGAAGGCTCACATATTGTGCCAGATATCATTGCTTCAATTAATCACCATATCAGACTATTTGATATGACTGCTGATCAATTCGTTGGAATTGGTATGGGCTCACCAGGTACAGTAAATCGTGCAGATGGAACTGTTATTGGTGCATATAATTTGAACTGGAAAACATTGCAAAATGTTCAAGCAGATATTGAATCCGGTACACAAATTCCATTTGCTATTGATAATGACGCCAACGTTGCTGCTTTAGGTGAACGTTGGAAAGGCGCTGGCGAAAATGATGATGAAGTTGCCTTCATCACGCTTGGAACTGGTGTTGGTGGCGGTATTATCGCTAACGGTGCATTATTACATGGTGTTGCTGGTGCTGGTGGCGAAGTTGGACATATTACAGTTGAACCTAATGGCTACATGTGTACTTGTGGTAAGCATGGTTGTTTAGAACAATATGCTTCAGCTACTGGTGTTGTACGTGTAGCTCGTGATATGGCTGAAGAGTTTGCTGGCCAATCAAAATTAAAAGAAATGTTAGATGACGGACAAGAAATTACATCTAAATTAGTTTTTGATTTAGCTAAAGAGAATGATGTTTTAGGTAAAATGGTCGTTGATAAGGTATCGTATTATCTTGGACTAGCTTGTGGTAACTTAGGTAATATGTTAAATCCAGCATATATTGTTATCGGTGGCGGTGTTTCTGCTGCTGGAACGTTCCTATTAGATCAAGTTACTAAATACTTTAAACAATTTTCATTCCCAACAGTTCGTTCATCAACATCATTAAAATTAGCACAATTAGGAAATGAAGCTGGCGTTATTGGTGCCGCTTCACTTGCTCGTCAGTTTATTAAATAATAATTGAGGGGAGAACTAGTATGATTTTAGGAGCAGTAAAGGTTAGTTTAATAATTAATATCATTTTGATTATTATTTTAGTTGGGTTAGCTGGTAACCAATTTTATCTTTGGTATATGGGTCGCCGTGCAGCTAAATTAGTAACAAATGAAGAATTTAATGAAGGTATGCGTAAGGCGCAAGTTGTTGATTTACGTGAAAAAAGTGAATTTGATGCTTCTCATATTATGGGAGCAAGAAATATTCCCTATTCTCAATTTAAAACAGCGATTGGTGGTTTAAGAAAAGATTTACCTCTTTACTTATATGACCAAGGTAAATCGATTAGTACTCGAGCAGCCTATAAATTACACAAACAAGGCTATACAGATATTACTATTTTGAAAACAGGTTTTTCAAAATGGGATGGTAGAACAAAAAAACGCTAAAAAGAAAAAGCATTGAGGAATGAAAATTCTTCAATGCTTTTATTAGTTTATGAATGGTGTGATGAACGGCTCTTACGTGTTGCACGTTTACGGTTTTCTTCAATCATTTGTTCTTTTTCTTCGATGGGTGCAACAACAGTTTTTTTAAAGGCAAAGACGCTACCAACTAATGCGCCTACAGTTGCAGCAGTTCCGACTAAGAAACCTTTTGAAAAGTTTTTCATTATGTAGACCTCCTTATTCATTTGACATCTTTATTATGACTTATTCAATCTAAAATTGCCACTAAAAGCACCGCTATTTTACGATTAATGATATAATAATTTTTGAAAGTTAGGGGTGACTTGTATATGCAGACCAAAATTTATGCGCATCGCGGAAGTAAGGGAACCAGACCAGAAAATACGTTAGTTAGTTTTCAGGCCGCAATAGATGCAGGAGCCGACGGCATTGAGACTGATGTTCAGTTGTCTAAAGATGGTGAACTAATCATTATGCATGATGAAAAAATTGATAGGACCACAAATTTAACAGGTAAGGTAGTAAATCTGACACTAGCGGAATTAAAAAAAGCAGATGCAGGAATTAAATTCAGTTCTGACTATCAAGGTGAACAAATTCCAACATTAAAAGAAGTAATTGAGTTGTTAAAAGATAACAACTTTAAAGGCACTTTTAATTTAGAATTAAAAACGAATCATATAGAATACCAAGGTATAGAAGAACTTGTAAATAAACAAATGGAACAATTACCATCAGATATTCATCTTTTGTATTCTAGTTTTAATCCAAACTCAATTCGTAGAATGCAAAAAATTAATCCTGATGCAGAATTCGCGAGTTTATTCCAATTTAAAATTAAAGAGTCGCGTCAATTGGCTAAGCATCATTTAATCACTAGCTTACACCCTGATGTGACCTGGCTGAGAGAACGACATGGCTTATTTTGGCCAAAGCTACTGATTCGCCCTTGGACAGTTAATTCAGTTAAGGATATGACTTATTGTTTTAAAAAGAAATATGATGCCATTTTTACAGATTTTCCTGCAAAAGCAATAGAAGTACGAAAAGATATTCAAGGAGATTAGAAATGACGCAAAAAGTATTGTTAATTGTTGGGCCAACTGCAGTTGGTAAAACTGATTTATCGATAAAATTAGCAAAAAAATTTAATGGTGAGATTATTTCAGGCGATTCTATGCAAGTTTACCGGAAATTAGATATAGGGACGGCTAAAATTACAGAAGATGAGATGGATGGAATTCCACATTATTTAATTAATCACAAGAATAGTGATGAACGTTATTCAGTCGCTGATTTTACAGTCGAAAGTCGCGCAGCAATTAGTGATATTGCCTCTAGAGGGAAATTACCAATAATTGTTGGTGGGACCGGATTTTATTTACAGGCATTACTTGATAATTTTCAATTGGGAACAGATAATGACGACGATTTAAATTTAAGAAAAGAATTACAAGAACGTAGTGAAAAAATCGGTCCTGAGGCACTTTGGCAAGAATTAGAAAGCTTAGATCCAAATGCAGCATTAAAAATTCCAGTTAATAATACGCTACGAGTAATCAGGGCATTAGAGGTTATTAAAAAATCAAATCAATTGTTTTCGGCGCAAGCGGATCAAAAAACGGATGAGTTTAACCCCTTTATTATTGGGTTATCGACTGATAGGTCAGTGCTATATGATCGGATTAATCGTCGAGTTGACCTTATGATTGGTTCCGGGCTGATTGATGAAGCAAAATGGCTTTTTAACCAAAAAACCAATGATTTACCAGCTAGTAAAGGTATTGGATATAAAGAGCTATATGCTTATTTTGAAGAAAAACAATCACTTGATGAAGCGACAGAGTTAATAAAACGCAACTCAAGGCGTTACGCAAAACGACAATTAACTTGGTTTAGAAATAAAATGGCAGTTAACTGGTTTGATTTAATCGAGCATCCGGAACAACTAAGTAAAATAGAAATACAAATAGTGGATTGGTTAAAAGGACAAAAGTCATAAGGAGAAGAATATATGCAAAAATGGATAGATAATTTATCACAGGAGTTAGCAAATGTTGTAGGAGAAGTTGATACTCAAATTGAACCAAGACTAAAAGAAATTGATGAACAGGTTTTGTTTAACCAACAAAAAGTCTTGGAAGCTTTTAAGAAAAATAATGTTTCTGAAACATATTTTGCCGGATCAACAGGATATGGATACGACGATATCGGCCGCGATGGACTTGATCGTATCTATGCAGATGTTTTCAAAACAGAAGCGGCAATGGTGAGACCACAAATTGTTTCAGGAACGCATTCAATTTCAACAGCCCTTTTTGGTATGTTACGACCAGGGGACGATTTATTATATATTACTGGGATGCCATACGATACGATTCAGGAAGTTATTGGTATTTCTGGAACGGGTATTGGTTCAATGAAAGAATATGGTATCGGGTTTGATTACGTCCCATTAACGGCTGACAATCATATGGATTCTAATGGTTTAAAAGAAAAGTTAACGGATAAGGTTAAAGTTGTTGCAATCCAACGTTCTCGTGGGTATGCAACTAGAGATAGTTTTATGGTATCTGAAATTGCTGAGATGATTAAAGAAGTTCGTAAAATTTCAAAAGATGTGATTATTTTTATCGATAACTGCTATGGTGAATTTTCTGAAACAATTGAACCAACAGAGGTAGGTGCTGATATCATGTCAGGGTCACTAATTAAAAATGCTGGTGGTGGTTTAGCTAAAACGGGTGGTTACATCGTTGGACGTGCTGATTTAATTGAAAAAGCTGGTTACCGCCTAACAACACCTGGTACTGGTAATGAAGAGGGCGCCACCTTAAATGTTATGAGAGATTTTATTCAAGGGTTCTTTTTAGCACCTCATGTAACAGGTGAGGCAATTAAAGGTGCTATCTATACGAGTGCATTACTTGAAAAAATGGGATTAGATGTGTCACCAAAATGGGATGCACCAAGAACTGATCTCATTCAAACGGTTAACTTTGGTAAACCAGAACCAATGGTTAAGTTTGCTCAAGCTATCCAACGTGAATCTCCCGTTGATGCATATGTTGAACCAAAACCAAGTGATATGGCTGGTTATGAAGATAAAGTTATTATGGCTGCGGGTACTTTTGTTGAAGGTGCTAGTGTCGAATTGTCAGCTGATGGTCCAATAAGAGAACCTTATACGCTTTATGTTCAGGGTGGGTTAACGTATGCGCATGTTAAGTTAGCAGTTACAGCTGCAGTTGAAAAAACATTCTATTGAACAATCGACTGTAAGCTATGTTATAAAATCTAACATTGTACGTTGACAGTCATTTATTTCCTTGTTACTATAAGGATGTAATTAAAAAGGAGGCTTGTTTATGAAAGAGAAGGAACTCAGACGATCATTAGCGGTATTACCAATTGGAACGGTAATGAAATTAACGGACTTAACGGCTCGTCAAATTCGTTATTATGAGGAGCAGGAGTTAATTATGCCCCAAAGAAATGATGGTAATCGCAGAATGTATTCACTGAATGATATTGATAAGTTATTTGAAATTAAAGATTATTTAGATGAAGGCATGAATATGGTTGGCATTAAAGAAATTTATTTTGAAAAGGAAGCACAGGCTAAAAAGCAACGCAAATTGTTAGAAAAGCCTTTGACAGATAATGATGTTAGACATATTTTTCAAAATGAATTTCTTTCAGTTAGTGGACTTAAAAATCCTGACGATCCTTCTTTTAACACAAACAAGCGTCTATAAATTATAAATACTGAGGAGAGATAAAATGGCAAAAGCTGCATACACTAAAGATGACATTGTTACAATGGCAAAAAAAGAGAACGTTAAATTTTTAAGACTTATGTTTACAGATTTATTCGGAATTATTAAGAACGTGGAAGTTCCGATTAGCCAACTAGACAAATTATTAGAAAACAAATTAATGTTCGATGGTTCTTCAATCGACGGATTCGTTCGAATCGAAGAAAGTGATATGTACTTATACCCAGATTTATCAACTTGGATGATTTTCCCATGGGAACATGAACATGGAAAAATTGCGCGTATTATTTGTGAAGTTTATAACGCTGAACGTAAACCATTCCAAGGTGATCCAAGAAATAACCTTATCCGTGTCTTAAAAGAAATGAATGATTTAGGGTTTACTGAATTTAATATTGGACCTGAACCAGAATTTTTCTTATTTAAATTAGACCCTATAACGGGAAAACCTACAACACAATTAAACGATAAAGGTAGCTATTTTGATTTAGCACCAGTTGATTTAGGTGAAAATTGTCGTCGAGATATCGTGTTAGAACTTGAAAACATGGGTTTTGATGTTGAAGCTTCTCATCATGAAGTAGCACCTGGCCAACATGAAATTGATTTTAAATACGCAGATGCTTTACAAGCCTGTGATAACATCCAAACATTTAAATTAGTCGTTAAAACGGTAGCTAGAAAACATGGTCTACATGCGACATTTATGCCAAAACCATTGAATGGAATTAATGGTTCAGGGATGCATATTAATATGTCATTATTTCATAAAGATGGTAATGCATTCTTTGATGAAAAAGATAAGATGCAATTATCTGAAGATGCCTACCACTTCTTAGGTGGTTTATTACAACATGCACGTGGTTACACAGCAATTACTAATCCAACAGTTAACTCATATAAACGTCTTGTCCCTGGATTTGAGGCACCTGTTTATGTTGCTTGGTCTGGACGTAACCGATCGCCATTAGTTCGTGTACCAATGGCTCGTGGGTTATCAACTCGATTAGAGTTAAGAAGTGTTGATGCAACTGCTAATCCTTATCTTGTTATTGCGGCTATTTTAGAAGCAGGACTTGATGGACTTAGAAATAAAGTTGTACCACCTGCATCTGTTGATAGAAATATTTACGTAATGAACCGTCAAGAACGCCAAGATAATCATATTAGTGACTTACCATCGACACTACACAATGCCATTAAAGCATTGGAAAAAGATGATATCATGGAAAAAGCAATGGGTCCTCATTTATATCCAAGCTTTATTGAAGCCAAAAAATTAGAATGGGCTGCTTACCGTCAAGAAGTTTCTGAATGGGAAAGAGATCAATATTTAGAACTTTATTAAAAAAAGTGTAATAAAGGTTTGAAATGACTAACTAAATGATTGATAATGAAACTAGGACAAGTAAAATTGTTTTAGTTTTTTTGATTATGCAAAGAAAAATCACAATACATAGTAAAAAAAATAATCATTAAATATGAATAAGGGGTAAACTATGATAAAAGACAATCAATTTAATTTATCGGATCACAGTGAAGCTACAAACAATATCGAACGCACTCTATCTAAAAAAGTTGAGTACTTAAATCAACTTAGAGAGGCGATTAAACAAGAAGATGATCGATTAGTTTATCAACTCATTAACCAATCTCGTTACGCACAACTAGTGTTAAAGAAAAGAAGCGTTTCGGAATCTGCCATTCAAGAAGAGTTGGTCATTAAAGATTATCCACAAATTCAACAATATTTAAGTTTGAAACTTATCTCATATTTACGTGATACGTATCCATTCTTCTATTTTGAAGAAATGGAAGTTGGAAAATTCAAAATTCATTTTGGTAATTGGTGGGATCGAAAAGAATTTGGCTATTTAGACGTTTTAAATGTTGAATTTAAATTTGATGAAGAAGAACTAGCTAAATTAGCTAAGTCTTTTGAATTGGAAGAAACGAATAAACGTGTTAATACAGATAAAATTAATCAAATATCAATTCAAAATAAAGAACGTCAAGAATTAGTTGATTCTCAGGATGAACGTGACGCTGAAAAAGACAAAATTCGCGAAGATATGAAACGTAATTCACAAGAAAAAGGGCGTCCTTGGGATGCTGGACGTATTCGTGAAGAACGTCGCGTGTTAAAAGAAAGATTAACAGAGTTAACTGAGATGGATGAAAAAGCCAGCAGTGCATATCAAGATATTAAATCAAGTGAGACTGATGTTTTAAGTTTAGCCAAAGAAGATACGTTGATTGGTTATGAAAGACAAAGTGTTATTGGTATATTTGGTGATTTTGAAAAATTCACTAAACAAAATGATGCCTTATATTACAGTTATTTATCTCACTTAATTAGTCAAAAAGGACAGGTGACTGAATAATGGCTGAAAAAGAAAAGCAGTTAGTTTCTACAAAATCGCGTTTAGTAAACTTTAATGAACAAATTAAATTAAGTCTGAACAATGGGATTAAATTTACGGAAACATTAGATGTTTTAATGAATACCCAGGATAAAGTTGAGTTGATTGATGCCGCAATGAGTTTGATGGGTTATCAACTTGACACTAATTATTTAACATTCCCGCAAAAATATAGTGCTGCAGATTATTGTTTACTCTTCTTTAACCGTTTAATGGACTTGCATGATAATGAAACGGCTATTTTACACTTCTCAGAGCCTAGAAAAGCACTTGTCCATGAAATACCTGGGATTAATGTCGTAGATAGTTTTTCCTTTAAAATTGATGATAATGATGGCGCTTATTATGTTGCACAAGAATCAGGAGAATCTTTATTTTATTTAAATTTACGTAAAAGAATGATTCGAATTAATAGTACAGCTATTACAAATGTCTTAATTGTTAGTTACTTGGAAAAATTAGACGCAAAATCGATTAAATATCTTGAAATGATGTTAATTGATTTTGCGACGTATTTAAAAGAAGATTATGGATTTAGCGTTGATCTTAATCTATTGGATTCAGGTAATCCAGCAAGATACGAATTGTCTGAAGATATACTTAAACGAAGTGTTATCGATGAATTATTTGTACTTGCTTCAGAAAATGAGTTAATGGTTGAAGCAGGCGCAAATAATAGTGCTGTTTTAAAATTAGCTAAATCTGAAATAACAATTTATGATCAACAACAAATGGGTGAGAGTGATAATGAAAAATGGGTCGTTGCTGTTATGGATGCTGCCCAAGAAATTTCATGGTTCGATATTTTGTTGAATGAACCTTTCATTAGAAATTGGTACTTGAATAATATAAATGAATTAAGTATTAAATCAGATCCCTTGATTTTTAAATAATAAAAAAATGTCTGTCCGTTAGTTACTAGTGGGCAGATTTTTTTGGAGGAAAATTTAGTGAACTTAACAGATATGATCCAAATGGAACGAAGCTTTGATCGGGATGTTATTCAAGATAAAAAAATTAGATGGAGTCCTGAAGAGAGATTGTTTAACGCCTATGTGAGCTTGGATGTTGAACTATCAGAATTAGCCAACACGGTTGAATGGTTTAAAGTCTGGAAAGAAAATCGTGGACAAAAAATGGAAAAAGGCAAAACGCATGAAGAGACAGTACTCTCAGAATATGTTGATGCAATGAGTTTCTTTTTTAATATTGCCAATCAAAATAAATGGACCTATTTATTATTAATTAGTGACGAAGAGATGGATGATTTTGCAAAAAAGCCTATGACAATGTCATTGAATAAAGTCTTTTTATCGTTAAAATTAATGATTTCTAAAAGTTTATTTAGTCATAAATTAGAAGATTTTAAACATGCTTGGCATCTTTTTATTAAATTCGGGTTAGTTGATTTAAAATTGTCTTGGAATGATATTGAAAATGAATTTGTTAAAAAAAATATGGAAAATATTGAAAGACAAGAAAATAATTATTAATTAAAACAGTCTTAAATTGGAGCTAACCAATAATATTGGACAAAAATTTAAGCAGGTTACTGAATTTTAAGAGCTTGGTATCGTATTATTAGTAATTAATTTACAACTGAGCGTCGTAAATAAGGAATCATTAATAATTCGTATTTTAAATTTTAATAAAGAAAAGCCTTCGACATTGGATTTTTGTCCAATATTGAAGGCTTTTTTGTGTTAATAACTGAATAACAGTTTTTATTTGAATGAGACTAATCTCTTTTAAAATTAACTTAAGTAAAAAATCAAGAACCAGTATCAAAATTAAAATCAGCACCATCTTCAGATTCATGAATATGAACGTCTTTAGCAGACGAAGTACTATCATTAATATCAAAGCTCTCAGAAGAAGATGTCTTCTTAGTAGATGATGAAGATTCTTTAGAAGAATCTTTGGCCTTAGAAGATGAGGCCTTTGTGTTGGATGATGCAGACGACTGTTGAGAAGAAGAGCTATTTTTGTTAGAACTGGAATCAGAATTATAACTATATTCGCAAGCAGACAATAGTAGCATTGATACGCTTAGAACCCCTAGTAAGCTAATAAATTTTTTCATTTTAAATCCCCCAATATTTTTATGGTGCAAAGCGAGCAGTAGGAATCGCACCTACTAAAAGTATCTATACGCTCGTTAGAAATTTATGTTAAATTTTGTTTATTAGTGCTTAGCAGGAGCTTGTTTGAGTGTGAAAACTGCTGCAATGATTAATAAAATAAATGTAGGAAGGGCAAAAACCATTGATAAAAGAAATAAACCGCAACCAATAATACCAAGAACATGGCCAGTAATAGAGATATCAGCTTTTCTTGATTGAACAAGTGCAACAATGTGAAGAATAAGGCCAATTCCTAGCATAATATAAAAGAAAATAGCTGTACCGCTAGTTAAGGTTGATGTTCCAGAGACAGCGTGTGATGTTACAGTAGATTTATTGATACCAGTTAAAATAACGATAAGCCAAGAAAAGGCTACTAATATAGTATTTATGATATCGAAAGTACCTGCTGCAGTGTTAATTTTTAGTTTCATGAAGAATTCCCCCGTATGGAGCTTTTAACGTGATTCCCTATCTGCACGTAAGTATTCTATTTTATGTATATGATATTTTATAAGGCAGTGAAGAAAGCGATGGCGCCTAGAAAGATACCCGGTACGTTTGCAAAGAATATAGGCCAGTCTTTATTTTTACCACATACGCCATAGACAGTCCAAAATATGCAATTAATACAGGCAACCAAGGGCTGAACAGGATTACCCTGGCTACCATTAAGGTTGGAAATGATTTGTGGGATGTATGAGACATACATTAAGATAGATAAAATACTTGCAAACTTCCCGATTTTTTCTAGAGTGCTATCATTTAATAATTTCATTCTAATTCCTCCAAACTTTTTTATGCCTCTCTATAATAACTAATTATCAGTTATTCTACAAATTATAACAACTGGGAGTAGGTAAAAATGTTTGGTGTTGGTGAAAATAAACTTGTGGATGATTTTTATTATTAAAATGCATCAAAATTTTCTTGGGTGATAAATTAATTATTTAAATGAAGGCTAGGTATTTGTTTAGGTTAATATCTTACTAATTCAGAACTGTTATTGTAAACTCAGTATTTTGTTTTTAACTAATACTGACTATTTATGAAATTGCTGGATCTGAATAGCAAAGCTATAGAATGTTGAATAAATGATATTTAAATAGTGGTACATTCAGTAGAAACTATAGGACTAATAGTTTCTGTTAACAGATGACTACGTATCAAAAAAATTTACAGGGATGAGTTAATGCGTTGCTCTAATCAGAATGACGTTCCTCAGATGATTATCAAATTTAACAATAATTTTTCTTATAAAGGTAGCGCAGTTATTGATACTATTCATGAGTTGACCATTTAGGAGAAGAATGAAGTAATCAGAGAAATTACACTACTTGAGTTTCATTAATGATTTAGATAACATAAAACCCACTTAGTAAGGTGACTTATACATACAACTATTACTCTGACTGGCAATGATTATAACAAACGTAAAGGGGGAAATGCTATATCTTCATTTAACGAACTATTCCCACAAGTCAATGAAAAATCTACAATTAATAAGGTTAAACGTTTTTTTAAAGTATGGTTACCAAAAATGCAGAGATATAGTCAGAAGGATATTAGCGGAATTAAGTCGCCAATTATCATGGATATGCCTAAAAAGTACCTCAGGGAACAATCAACACGAAGAGACCATAACTAAACGTATCTATGCTGAGCAAGTTATTAATAATGTTCTAGTAGCTTTAAAGAGTTGTGACACTATTAGTAGAAAAATATTAATAGATGTCTATATTGCAGAAGATAATAAATAAAATGATATTGAAATGGATGATTTAGGATATGAAAAGACGAGATACAGTTTTTACAAGAATCGAGCATGCTTACAGTTTGCTGATTCATTCTTAATTGAAGACTTACATGATTTCAAAAAGTGAACATTTAGTGAACAAATTGAAGTGATTAATCTGTTATATTAGTAATATGATATTTTGATATCAGTTATTAATCTCTAATCCAAATATTTATACACACATGAGAAAGGTATTGTTTACCTGTCTTTTTTATTGTTTAATAATAGAGCGAGTATAAATTATTTGGAGGAGTAACTATTTGGACAATTATTATGTATTTAAATTAAATTTAGCACCAAATATAATTAGAACTTACGTTGAAAGAAAATCAGAAGGTTGGAAACAGCTTAAACATAATGTAATAAAGGATGATCTAACTAATAGTTTTGGAATACCTAATGGATTTGAAAGGGGAACATATTTAAATTTTATTTTTAAGGATACTGATGTTAAAGAAGAATTATCCAAATCTATAGAATATACAGAATTTGTTGCTCAATCTAAAAAAATAGAAGAGGAATATTTTGCTGTTATAGAAAACTATGAAAAAAATTCGGGCATTTTATGGACAAAAGAATTTTTGGGCGTTACAAAAGTTGAAATGAGAACAAAAATGGACAAATTACTTAAAAAATATCCATTTTTAAAAGAATCATTAGATGATGTTTTAGAAGATGATATAATAGGCAACTTAAAAGGGTACGGACGTTACGGACATGGTCGTAAAATGATGCTAGAGGCTAGAAAAATAATACGGTATATTCAGGATAAAGAATATATAAATGCTGGAGTGAATTTTTTTTATGAATTGGAAACTGAAAAAATTTTAATTTCTACTAATGACAAAAGTTTGAAAGAAGCTATTAGTATGTCTGAAAGAATAGAATCATTTATAAATACAGCAGAAAATACCAATATGGGTGCTGTATCAGTTAATGCAGTTCAAGATAGCGTTAGCATTAAGCAAGATTATGCAAGAGTAACAGTACATCTTGTCTATCCTAATGGTGCCCAGCAAGTTGAAGATAGGGACCTTGCTAGTCGAAAACGTATAAATGCTGAAGATGTGAAAAAAATATATAGTGCCCCTAGAGGAGAAAAAGTAAATACAGTAGAGTTAAGTAAACAATTGGGTGAAGATGCTAAGCGAGGATACCTTAAATCGATAAAACATAGGGCAATGAGTATAATGAAAATTGTACCTGTAATAGTTAATAAAAATTTTCATAAATAGGTGATAGTATGGTAGATAATAAATCATTGATGAGAGCATTATGGACTTCAAAACGAGCAACTATATGCAATATATACTCTAAAATTGGAATTTCGATAAATGTAATATTTACAATAATATATTTATTTTTTCCGGATATTATTAATGTTAATTATGAAGTTTCAAGCTTATTGGGTATTTCTGTTACCGGATTATCTTTTACATTCGCATTATTTGTTGCGGTTAAAAGTATCTTTGATATAGATAATTTAGGACACATATATTTAGTTTCTAAAACAGATACTCAATTAAAAAACGTATTTGTTGAAATATTCACACCATTTATGTGGACTTCATTTTTATGGCTAACCATAGTTGGAATATCAATTAGTACTATGTTAATATCATTTGAAACCTTTATTGATTTTGAAGTAATTTTGTATTTGAAAGGAATAGTTTTAATTTTAGTATTTACGGCGTCTTTGAATATTTTTGGGCTTATTTTAGACATCATCCGAGATACTCAAAAAAAGGCTATAGAGGCTGGAGAAGAAGAAGCTGAGTCAATAATAAAAAATAATAAAATGAAGTGAACCCTAAATATTGGACGAAGCTTTATGCAGCATTCTGGGTTATAAAAATTCGGTGTTCAACCGGGCTTTTACAACCCAATTTTATTTTAATTCGTGAAAAATTATAGTCATTTATCCAAACCGGTACTTGTGAAACTAGTGTTTCATATGTATCGGTTTCTTTTTGATAGAAAGCTTCAGCTTTCATAATATGGAAAAAGCTTTCCATGGCAGCGTTATCTAAACATGTTGCTTTACGTGACATACTCTGAAAAATACGATATTTTTTGAGAATAGTAACCCAATTTTTGTGTTGATATTGGAATCCTTGGTCAGAATGAATCGTCGTTCGATAATTTAAATCTTTTGGGATTTTTGCAATTGCTTGTTTCAAAACCTTTGTTGTAAATTTAACTGTTGGATGTTTACTAATCTGATGACTTAGAATTTTGCCTGAAAACAGATCATAAATACAGGTGAAATGGGCCCGTTCATCGATTGTTTCGTCACCCCAACGGACTTCTGTAACATCTGTTGCTAGTTTTTGATAAGGTCGGTCCGAAAAGAAACGGCGATTAATCAGGTTTTTAGAAACGGTACCAACTTTTCCTTTATACGAGTTGTATTTGCGTGTCTGGCTGAAATTGAAGTAGCTCCCATAAATTAAATCTCCTTAAATTTTTAAAATTTTGTAGCAATACGACCAATGAGCCTTGCACTCATAGCCAGCTTAACTGGTGGTCGAAAGGGTAGTTAGGCGTCCATTACAATAACTTGTAATTCTTCAGTTACAAATTGATTGATGCCTGCTAAAAATTCTTTAAAATAAGTTGTTTCATTGTGGAAGTTAACTGCGTCTTGGTCTTGCCAATGCTCAATTATTGCATAACGATTGTTGGCACCTAATTGTTTAAAATGATTGTATGAAATATTACCAGATTCTTTTTTTGATTGCGTCACTAGAGGATCAATAAAATGTTCATATTCTGTAATACAATTTTCATTAACAACTAAACTAACATTAAAAACTTTCATGATAATATTCTCCTTTTTAGCTTTTAACGTGATTCCTATGCACGTAGATAAACAAAAACGAGCAGCAGGAGTTGCACCTGCTTGAAGTATCTATACACTCGTTAAAATTAGTTAAATATTTATTCCCAAGTTGAGTCCCCGTAAGTGACAGAGAACGGACCAGCATTAGAAGTTGTAAAGTATAATGTCATTACAGCTTTTTTTCCGGCAGCTATTGAATTTGGAATATTACCAGAGTAAGTCTCTGAATTAAATTCCCCAATAGTATCATCACTATCATAGACGTCAAACTTTTGACCATTGAAATCTAGTGGACCTGTACCATTATTTTGAACGGTTACTTTAACAGCAACTTGTGTATCACCGGATTTAACATCATTTAAAGGAACTGACGTTTCTTTTTCAGCAGAGTCAACGGTTATCTTTGAGTCGTCAGTTAAATCTACAGAATCGCCAAAAGATGAAGTAGATTCTGAATCGGATTCATCATCAGTGTATGACTCATCGTCAGATTCTGAATCAGATTCAGATTCATCGTCAACATATGAATCATCATCGTCATCATAACTAGAATCATCATCTGATTCTGACGAGTCACTAGCACTTGACGATCTAAAATTAGACGATGAACGCGCTGACGAATCTTTATCAGATGTTACCGACATCACGCTAAAAGAAATAATTGATATGCCTAAACCGGCAATCAATAAAATTAGTGGTATTAAATTAGAAGCTTTATTACCCCAAGCTACAATAAACCAAGTTACACCTGTAAAAAAAACAACTAAACCAATAAGAAAAATAATTGTAAATGTAGTACTCATGAATATATTTCCTCCGAAATCTATATCTCTACTCCTAGAAATATGATAAAATTATTTGTTAATATATTTATACCCTCTAACTTGCTACCAACAGGTTAGGGGATTTTTTAATAGTTTTATTTCAAACAATTTACTAAAGCTTAAGTAATTGCTTGATATTTTTAACGTGTTTTCCAGTAATACAATATAAAGCGTTGCCAACAGCCTTACCGACAGAAAATGCTTTCTTATCGCCTGATATTTTAATACTTTAGTAGATTTATTGATAAAAATATCCATGCAACAAATATGCAACAAATGTTTTGAGCATTCTATCCTTTATAGTCTGTTTTCACCTAAATAAAAAAATAGGAACGCCCGTTTAAAGGCATTCCTATTTTTATAAATCGGTCTAGAATGGATATCTATGACTCGGGTGAGATTCGAACTCACGACCGTCCGCTTAGAAGGCGGATGCTCTATCCAGCTGAGCTACCGAGTCATAACAACATTTAATAGTATATGATAAAATACTGGTACTTGTCAATGGAAATTGGTAGAACTCTTATAAATTATCAAAAACATGAATGAAAGTTTTGATGAAATGTTCTATAATAAGAAAGTAATAGACATAAATGGAGATAAAGACTATTTAATTATGAATAAAGAGGTTGAAAAATGGTTGATTCTAATGATCCACGGGTAAAGAGAACAAGACAAAATTTAAAAAAATCATTAGTTGTACTCATGAAACATTACAAAGTTGAAAATATTAGCGTTCAAAAGATTACTCAGGAAGCAAATGTCACTCGAGGAACATTCTATCTGCATTATCATGACAAACAAGATTTTATTAATCGGGCAATGGATGAAATTTTAGATGACTTTTTTGATTACATTATGATTATGTCAAAACAATCACCAGATAAAGCGTACGTTTATTCGAAACCAGTTGAAGTTTGTTGTTTAAATCGGGTGTTTAACTACTTACAAGATGAATCAATGATGTTTGGCGTACTTTTAAATAGTCAAGAAGATGTCGCTTTTTCTGATAAAGTATATGATAGACTAGTTATCTACTTAAATAACTTTAGAGAACAGTTAGCAGGCGATTTTGAAGTATCTAAGATACCAAACGAGTTACAAGTATCCTATGTTGCATCAGCGCACCTAGGCTTCATTAAACGTTGGTTACGAGACGATATGATCTACACACCGCACTACGTTGCTAAGGTTTTAAAAGAAATTACTGGCGTTGATACAAGTAACGGAGTCAATTTAACAAACTTTTTTGTTGAAAATGATGGATAACGTTGACTTAAGAAGTTACATTTGATATTATAATAACGTTGTATTTGTGAACACCACAACTGCAACCGCACGTTTTAAGTTTTTAAGCGTCAGGTTGTCTAAATCTGATCACTAAATTACGGCGAGTCTAAGTAATCTATAAGGAGGTGTAATACACATGTACGCAATTATTAAAACAGGTGGCAAACAACTTAAAGTTGAAGCCGGAGAAGCTATTTACATTGAAAAATTATCAGCAGAAGCTGGTGAAAAAGTTACATTTGATGAAATTGTTTTAGTTGGTGGCGAAAAAACCGTTATTGGTGCTCCTTTTGTTAAAGGTGCTACAGTAACTGGTACTGTTGAAAAACAAGGCCGTGAAAAGAAAGTTGTTACTTTCAAATACAAACCTAAGAAACATTCTCATACAAAACAAGGTCATCGTCAACCATATACTAAGGTTGTTATCGATGCTATTAACGCATAATTTTGAAAGTAGGCTACTAGTATGATACGTGCAGTTATTTCTCGGAGAGATGCCAAAATCATCGATGCGTTTGAAATAACAGGGCATGCTGATTCTGGTGAATATGGTCAAGATATTGTGTGTGCTGCGGTTTCGGTATTGACTATCAATACAGTTAATAGTTTGACCGAACTTGCTAAACTTAATCCTGATGTTGAGATGGATGAAGATAATGGTGGATTAATGAAAGTTAAACTATCAGAATCTGAGTTAAACGATGCTACAGGACAGTTATTTTTAGAAAGTTTAGTTTTAGGACTACAGTCAATTGAGCAAAACTATCAAGATTACATTAAATTAACACTTAAATAATAAGACTATAACAAGGAGGTGCATTGATTATGTTAATGAATTTACAATTTTTCTCACATAAAAAAGGTGGGGGTTCTACTTCTAATGGCCGTGATTCTGTCGGTAGACGTTTAGGCTCAAAAAGAGCTGACGGACAAGAAGTAACAGGTGGTTCAATTCTTTATCGTCAACGTGGAACACGTATTTATCCTGGTGTTAACGTTGGTAAAGGTGGAGATGATACTTTGTTTGCTAAAGTCGATGGTATCGTTCGCTTCGAACGTAAAGGCCGCGATAAGAAACAAGTCTCTGTATACCCTGTAGCTGAATAATAATAACTCAAAGGAAACCTCTTCATTTTATGATAGAGATTTCCTTTTTTTGTACATAAAAGGAGTGTTTAAATGAATTTTGATAGAATTAAACAATTACAATCAACTTTTGAGAAACTCTCGATTGATGCATTTCTAGTGACGGATACGACAAACATATTTTATTTAAGTGGTTTTGAAGGTGATGGTGTATTGTTAATTACTGATACACAACAATTTTTAATCACTGACCTAAGATTTGAATTGGCACTAGAAAATCATGATAAAAAATTAGAAATAAAATTTACGCGTGATTATCTGGGTGCTGTATCTGACATAATTAGTGAAAAAGGATTAACAGTTATGGGATTTGAATCATCAATATCATTTTTAGAGTATGATCAATTAGATGAAATCCTTGTTAGTGATTTGGTGCCATTTACTAATATTGTTGACGAATTACGACGTGTTAAAGATAAGGATGAGCAGATAAAATTAATAAAAGCAGGAAAATTAGCTGATGAAGCTTTCAATTATATTGTGTCGACGATTGAAGTTGGTCAAACAGAAATTGAAATTGCTAATCGGCTAGATAGTTATATCAAAAATTTAGGTACTATGAGTGAATCTTTTGAAACAATTGTAGCAAGCGGTATTCATTCAACATGGCCACATGCAACGGTTTCAAAACGAAAGATTCAAGACCAGGATCTGATTACGATAGATTTTGGCTATTATTACGAGAACTATACATTTGATGTCACAAGGACCATCGCCGTGGGATCGATATCTGATGAATTAAAACATATCTACGAGTCTGTTTTAACGACACAAGAACGAGTGATTTCATTAATTAAACCGGGAATAAAATTAAGTGAATTAGCTAGAGTTGCTAATGAAACAATCGCCGATGCAGGATATGGTAAATATTTTAATCATGGGATTGGGCATGGAATTGGCCTATCAATTCATGAATTACCTAATATTAAATTGGATGATTCAAACAGTGTTTTGCAAGCAGGCGACGTCATTACAATTGAACCAGGGATTTATGTACCAAACCTTAGTGGGGTTCGAATTGAGGATGATATTTTAGTGACTGAGAATGGCTATCAAATGTTAACGAATTCTTCTAAAAAATTAATGATAATATAGACTTTAACTTGCTTTTATATGTCCATTATTGCTATTATTAGAACTATGAGATACACGAGATAGTAGGAGGAATATTATATTATGATGTCCGTTAATGAATTTAAAAATGGTGTTACAATCGAAGTTGATGGTGATTTATGGCGTGTTGTTGAATTTCAACATGTTAAACCGGGTAAAGGTTCTGCTTTTGTTCGATCAAAACTAAAGAATCTCCGTACAGGTGCTGCTCAAGAAAAAACATTCCGTGCTGGTGAAAAAGTTCAAAAAGCACAAATTGATAATAAAAAAATGCAATATCTTTATGCTGATGGTAACAACTATGTATTTATGGATATGGATACATATGAACAATTAGAATTACCAGAAGAACGCGTGCATGAACAATTAAATTATTTGAAAGAAAACTTAATTGTTAATGTTATTATGTTTGGCACTGAAACACTTGGTGTTGACGTTCCTAATACAGTTGAATTAAAAGTAGCATCAACTGAAGCGGGTATTAAAGGTAATACACAATCTGGTGGAACTAAACCTGCTGTTCTTGAAACAGGATTAGTTGTACAAGTGCCATTCTTCGTTAATGAAGATGAAATGTTAATTATTAATACACAAGATGGCACATATATTTCCAGAGCACAATAAATCGACGGAGGTTAAACTTATGGCTGAAGAAACAAATATTGTTTTAAAAAGTACTGAACCTTCTTTGGGTGACATTAAGATTGCACCTGAAGTTATTGAAATTATTGTTGGAATTGCTGCTAACCAAATTGATGGTGTTTACTCAATGCGTGGGACAATTGCTAAAAATTTAACTGAATTATTTGGCCGTAAAAAGTCACTGGGTAAGGGTGTTAAACTTGATTTAACAGATGACCAGTTGAATATTGATGTTTTTGTTTACCTTGATTACGGTGTATCTGTTCCTAAGGTTGCATTAGTGATGCAAGAAAAGATTAAACAACAATTACTATTTATGACAGGTTTAGAAATTATTGAAGTAAATGTTCATGTTGAAGGGGTTATTCCTGAAAAGGAAGCCGATAAGATAGATACTGACGATTTATTTTCAGAAAAAGATGGTGAAAATTAGTGAGTGTAATAGTAACTAGACATACGATTCGCGAAAAAGCATTTCAAGCATTATTTGCGTTAAATTCTAACCCAGATGGTGATAGAGAGGCTATTTATCGTGAATTGTTAGAAGTTCCTGATGAAGAGTCGGCTGTAATTCCACCTTATTTAGAAGCATTAGTTTCAGGTGTTAGTGATAAACAAGCTGAGATAGATTCTGTTATTGAAGAAAATCTAACATCACGCTGGAAACTATCACGCTTAAACAATACGGATTTAATTATTTTGAGATTAGCTATTTACGAAATGAAATACGTAGATGATGTTCCTGCTAAGGTAGCATTGAATGAAGCTTTAGAAATTGCTAAAGAATTTAGTGATGATGAATCAAGAAAATTTGTTAATGGTGTGTTAGATCCAGTTGTTGAAAAAATGCCTGTTGATATTGAAAAAACAAATGAATAATAATGATTGAGAAGTGTTGCATTTTTTGCGACACTTTTTTTTTAGAAATGAATACCTTAAATATGATAAAATGTAAGAAGTAAAAATGGAATAGAGGTGCTAAATTATGGCTAAATTAATTGATGGTAAAAAATTGGCACAAATAACGACGGATAATTTAAAATCTGAGATAGAAGCTTTAAAGAAAAAGAATGTCTTTCCTACATTAGCTGTTATTGTAGTTGGAGAAAATCCAGCAAGTAAAATATATGTTAAGAATAAGCATCGAATTGCTGAATCTATTGGGATAAAATCGATTGTTAAAAGATTACCTGATACGATATCAGAAAAAGAGTTGCTAAATCTCATTAATGACTATAATGATAATTCAGATATTAATGGCATATTAGTACAGTTACCTTTACCGAACCAAATTGATGAAAAAAAGATAACCGAAGCTATTAAACCAGAAAAAGATGTTGATGGATTTCATCCGATAAATATTGGACGATTAGCCATGAATGATCCACTAGCAATTCCATGTACACCACTGGGAATTATGAGAATGTTTAACGCATACAATATTGATTTAGACGGTAAAAATGCAGTTGTTGTTGGCCGCAGTAATATTGTGGGTAAACCAATGGCGGCGTTACTTTTAAACGCTAATGCAACAGTAACGATAACGCATAGTCATACGGAAAATTTATCAGAGATAACTAAACAGGCTGATATTTTAGTCGTTGCAATTGGTCAAGCAAACTTTATTAAAAAAACCGATGTGAAACAAGGTGCTGTAGTCATCGATGTCGGGATGAACCGCTTAGATAGTGGTAAGTTAGCGGGAGATGTCGATAAGGAAGTTGCAGAGGTTGCAGGATATCTGACACCAGTACCAAAAGGGGTTGGACCTATGACGATTGCAATGTTGATGGAACAAACAATTGAATTAACAAAACGGAGTGTTGGCATTGAATAAAGATAATTATTTATCAGTTACATCATTAACAACATATTTGAAGAAAAAATTTGATGCTGATCCTTATCTTGGGACCGTTTATTTAACTGGCGAAATTTCAAATTTAAGACCTCGACCTAATGCGCATCAATATTTTAGTTTAAAAGATGATCATGCTAAAATTAGCGCAATTATGTTCCGTTCAGCTTTTGATAAAATAAAATTTAAACCAGAAGATGGCATGAAAGTTTTAGTTATGGGCCGTATATCTTTATATGAAGCGACAGGTAACTATCAAATATATATTGAGCGAATGGAACCTGATGGTGTTGGTGCGTTATATCAAGCCTATGAGCAGTTAAAAAATAAGCTACAAGCTGAAGGATTATTTTCAGCACCAAAACAGGCATTGGTTAAATATCCTAAACGAATTGCTGTGATTACAAGTCCTTCAGGGGCTGTCATTAAAGATATTATGACAACCGTTAAAAGACGTTACCCGATTGCTCAATTAGTTTTATTTCCTGCGATTGTACAAGGTGACAAAGCAGCTAATGATTTAGTTAAGCGGTTAAAACAAATTAACGAATTAGGCCATTTTGACACGATTATTATTGGTCGAGGCGGTGGCTCAATTGAAGATTTATGGCCATTTAATGAAGAATCTGTTGCAAGGGAAATATTTGCTAGCCAGATTCCAATTATTTCTTCAGTTGGACATGAGACAGACACAACCATTGCTGATTTAGTGGCCGATGTTCGGGCAGCAACGCCAACAGCAGCAGCAGAATTAGCTGTCCCTGTTTACGCCGATGAATTAATTAAGATTAATCAATTAAAATTGAGACTATTACAAGTAACACAAAATATTTTAAGTTTAAGAAGACAACAATTAGATAAGATTCAACAATCATATGTTTTTCAACAACCTAATCGGTTATATGAGGGTTACCTTCAAAACTTAGACAATTTAGCACAACGCTTAATGCAAGTAACAAAACAAATTATCACAATTAAGAAACAACAATTTGAACAAGCTAATGGTCAGTTGCGCTATCAAAATCCGCAACAATTGGTTAGTCAACTGCAAGATCAAGTAAAACAACAAAACAAACAGTTACATCAATTAATGACCTACTTACTTGAAACAAAGAAACAACAGGTTGGCGAAAAAATAAATGCGCTTGATTTATTAAGTCCATTGAAGATTATGGGACGAGGATACAGTTACGTATCTATGGAAGATAAAATTATTAAAAGTATTAATTCAGTGAATATAGATGATAACGTCGTGTTACACCTTACAGATGGTAAAGCATATGCAAAAATTGAAAAAGTTGAAAAAGGAGAATAAAAAATGGCTGAAAAAAAAGCGACATTTGAAGATAACTTAGTAGAACTTGAAAAAATTGTAACAGAACTAGAACAAGGTGATGTTCCTTTAGAAAAAGCATTAACCCAATTTCAAAACGGTGTTAAGTTGAGCTCAAAATTGCAAAAAACATTGGAAAATGCTGAAAAAACATTAACCAGTGTCATGAATGATTCTGGTGAAGAAGTGCCATTCGAACAAGGCTTAGAAAATGAGTAACTTAACTAAATTTTCTGATATCGTATTACCAGAATTTAATCAAATTATGTTGAATCAATTACAGGCTTTAGACACTGAAAAAAAGTTAAAAGAATCGATGACTTATTCAGTTGAAGCGGGTGGTAAACGTATTAGACCACTAATCATTTTTGTTATTTGTCAAATGCTTAATCGTAAACTTGATAAGTCAGTTTATTCTATTGCTGGTGCATTAGAATTAATTCATACCTATTCATTAATTCATGATGATTTGCCTGCGATGGATGATGATAATTTAAGACGTGGTAAACCAACAAACCATATTATTTTTGGTGAAAGCATGGCAATTTTAGCTGGTGATGCACTAAATACATTAGCCTTTGAATGGATCAGTAACGCAGAGTTGCCTGATTCACAAAAGGTATTACTAATGGGTCAACTAGCTAGGTTAGCTGGCCCAGAGGGAATGGTTGGCGGTCAAGTTGCCGATATTGAAGGTGAACAAAAAGAGTTATCATTAGCGCAGTTGAAACAGGTGCATAAGCGTAAAACGGGTGATTTAATTGAATTTTCAGTTTACGCAGGTAGCATACTTGGAAAAGCGACTGACCAACAGCACGTAGCGTTTATGGCATATGGACGTCATTTTGGGTTAGCTTTTCAAATCTATGATGATATTATGGATGTCGTTGGGACATCTGAAGAGATGGGCAAGGCTGTTCATAAAGACAATCAAGAAAATAAAAATACGTATCCTGGACTAATGGGAATTGATCAAGCTTATAGGATGCTCGAAGAAGTAACCAATCAAGCTAAAGATGCTATTCAAACGCTTAAGCAAACAGGGTTGGAGACAGAGTATTTGGAAGAATTGTTACATTACTTTAAATTAAAAAATTAGGAGTCACTATGAAAAAAGAGCGCATTGATGTTTTATTAGTTAAACAAGGGTTATTTGAAACTCGTGAACAGGCCAAACGTGCAGTTATGGCTGGTGAAATTCTGGGTGAGAATGAAGAACGATTGGATAAACCAGGTGTTAAAATTTCTGAAGAAACTGTGCTTCATTTTAAAGGTAAAAAATTACCTTATGTGAGCCGCGGTGGACTTAAATTAGAAAAAGCCCTTAAAGTATTTGATGCAACCGTTCAGGATAAAACGGTCTTAGACATTGGATCATCAACCGGTGGCTTTACCGATGTTGCTTTACAAAATGGCGCAAAATTAAGTTATGCGTTAGATGTTGGTACCAATCAATTAGTTTGGAAATTACGACAAGATCCAAGAGTTGTTGTGATGGAAAATACTAACTTCAGATATAGTAAAAAAGAAGATTTTGAATTTGGACAACCCAATTTTGCAACAATAGATGTATCGTTTATTTCATTACATCTTATTTTACCTGCATTAAAGAAAATTATTACTGAAAATGGGGATGTTGTGGCATTAATAAAACCCCAATTTGAAGCAGGAAAAGAAAATGTTGGAAAACATGGTATTGTACGAGATGAAAAGATTCATCGTCAAGTGCTCGAAGACATTGTTCAATTTTCTATTTCCACTGGATTTAATGTTGCGGATTTAAGCTACTCACCAATTAAGGGTGGCGAAGGTAATATTGAATTTTTAATTCATTTAAAGTCTGCGATAAATGAAATTGGCGAGATTTCGGATAAGGTTAGTATCGATGGCGTATTAACTGCTGCATACGATAACCTGAATGCCGTTAAATAAGGATTTAAAGTGAAGTTCTTTAATAATAATTGAAATTACGTTATACTAACTCTATGGGTGGTAGAGGTTATCGGGTGAGGGGGACTTTAATGAAAAAGCAAGAACGGCAACGTTATGTTCGTGAATTATTGAAGAACAATAATATTGATAAGCAGGAAGATTTTGTGAGTTTGCTTAAAAAACAAGGGATTACAGTCACACAAGCAACTATTTCTAGAGATATTAAAGAAATGCAATTAATTAAAGTGCCATCTGCTGATGGAACTTACAGTTATAATTTACCTGTTCAAAAAAAATTGAATACAGAAAAAAAATTAACTAAAACGTTAAAAGATGCTTTTATATCAACTGATGTTCAAAATGAAATGTGTCTCGTTAAGGTGACGCCAGGAAGTGGTCCAGCAATCGTATCTTTAATTGAACAAATGAATTATTCATTTGTTTTTGGTACTTTAGGCGGAGATGGATCAGCTCTAATTATCTGTCACTCGAACAAAGATGCGTTAAAGTTAAGTAAAATTTTAAATGAGATTGTAACTGAATAGATAGAAATAAAATCTGTGACATTTGTTTCAGATTTTTTCTATTAAAGGGGTGAAAAAAATGTTACAAGAATTGACAATAAAAGATTTTGCCATTATTGATTCTTTGAATATCGATTTCATGGCTAATATGACAGTTTTAACAGGTGAAACTGGTGCGGGTAAATCCATTATCATTGATGCTTTGGGCCTCTTATCAGGTGGTAGAGGGTCCCAAGAATTTATTAGAAAAGATGCAAAAAAAATGGTGCTACAAGGACTCTTTATGCCAACTGAAAACTCAAATACGTTAACGAAGTTGGACCAATTAGGTATTGGCCATGATGATAACTCTGTGATTTTACAACGTGAAATACATAGATCTGGTAAAAATATTTGTCGCATAAACGGTATGTTGGTTAACACGAGTACACTAAAATCAATTGGTGAAACGTTAGTTGATATTCATGGCCAAAATGAACATCAAGAATTAATGCAACAGGATAAGCATTTGGGCATGTTAGATGAATATATTAAAAATGATATTCAAACACTGAAGCATAGTTATCAAGAAGCATTTGAATACTATCAAAACCTAAATAAGTTACAAATAAAAAGACAAACAAATCAAAACGAATGGGCACAACGATTAGATATGTTACATTTTCAAAAAGATGAAATTGAAAGTGCAGATTTAATTGAAAATGAAGAAGACATATTAAGCGCTGAAAAAGAACGTCTAGAAAATTTTCAAACTATTAATCAGTCACTGGATGCAAGTTACCAAGCGTTATCGGGTGATGATGAAAATACAGTTGACCATGTTGGTGTTGCAATGTCTAACATGCTAAAAATTGATAATTTAGATAGTGAATATAAAGACTTAGCAGAACGGTTGTCGTCAGCCTATTATATGCTGCAGGATGCATCTAGTGACCTATTGCGTCAGTTAGACTCCCTGGAATGGGATGAGCAACGATTAAATGAGATTGAAAATAGGCTTGAATTAATTGTACAATTAAAACACAAATATGGTGATTCTGTTGAAAAAATATTAGCTTATTTGAGTCTTATATCTGAAGAATTAATTGAAATGGAAGCAACTGAAGGTAATGCAGATGATTTAGATAATCAAGTTAATTTAGCTAGAAAAGAAGCCCATAAATTGGCTGATAAATTAACTAATGTTCGAAAAAAAGCAGCCATCATTCTACAAAAAGAAGTGCATAAACAGTTAAGTGAGTTGTATATGGACAAAGCCGTTTTTGAAGTTAAATTTGATTCACTCAATCAGTTAAATAGTACCGGACAAGATAAAGTTGAATTTTATATTCAAACAAATGTTGGGGAAACAATGGGGCCATTAGCTAAGATTGCTTCTGGTGGTGAACTTTCTCGAATGATGTTAGCGTTAAAGACAATTTTTTCTAGGACGCAAGGTGTCACAAGTATTATATTTGATGAAGTTGATACAGGAGTTAGTGGACGTGTTGCCCAGGCAATTGCTGAAAAAATTAATCAAATTGCCCAACAATCACAAGTTCTATGTATCACACATTTGCCACAGGTTGCTGCAATTAGCGAGCACCATTACTTTATAGCTAAAGAAGTGATTTGTGAACGTACAGAAACATCTATTAAATTGTTATCTAAGGAAGATCGTATTCAAGAAATTGCTCGAATGCTTGCCGGTTCTGAGATTACACCTTTAACTGTTAAACATGCTGAAGAATTACTAAATACGGCACAAAAAAAATAATTAAAACCAAGGTACTACTATGAATAGATGATTGGTTAGTTATAAAAAAGGAGAGTACTAATATGCTTAAGTTTGATAAAATATCAAAAATTTATAAAGGTAATAAAGCTGTAGATAATTTTAATTTGGAAGTTCAAGATGGTGAATTCATTTGTTTCATCGGAACATCTGGTTCAGGTAAAACAACTACTATGAGAATGATTAACCGTATGTTGACACAAACAGAAGGTACAATCACTATTGATGGTAAAGATATAGCCAAAATGGATCCCGTTAAATTACGTCGTAAAATCGGATATGTTATTCAAAATATTGGTTTAATGCCACATATGACTATTCGTGAAAATATTACATTAGTACCAAAATTATTAAAATGGCCTGAAGAAAAAAGAGATGAACGCGCTAAAGAAATGATTAAATTAGTTGAACTACCAGAATCATATTTAGACCGTTACCCATCTGAACTTTCTGGTGGGCAACAACAAAGAATCGGAGTTGTCAGAGCTTTAGCTGCTGATCAAGATATTATCTTGATGGATGAACCTTTTGGTGCGCTTGATCCTATTACTAGAGAAGCTTTACAAGATTTAGTTAAAGATTTACAAGAACGTTTAGGTAAGACATTCGTTTTTGTTACTCATGATATGGATGAAGCTTTAAAATTAGCAACACGAATTGTTGTTATGTCTGAAGGAAAGATTGTTCAAGCAGATACACCCGATAATATTTTGAAAAATCCAGCAAATAAATTTGTTGAAAACTTGATTGGTCAAGATAGACTTATCCAAGCTCGTCCAAGTATTACAACTGTTGGTCAAGTTATGTTAGCTAACCCAGTTTCAATTACACCAGGTAAGTCATTAGTAACAGCTATTCGTTTAATGCATGATCGTCGAGTTGATACGTTGTTAGTTACTGATGATGCTGGTATTTTAAAGGGTTATATTGATATTGAAAGCTTAGATTATAGTTTCAATACATCAAGTAGTGTCAGCGATATTATGAACAAAGATATTTTCTATGTTAAAGAAGATTCATTAGTTCGTGATACTGTTGAACGTATTTTAAAACGTGGATTTAAAAATGTACCTGTTATTAATAAAGATGGTATATTAGTCGGAATTGTAACCCGCGCTACCCTAGTTGATATTGTTTATGATGCACTTTGGGGTGATGAAAATAGTGCTTCTCATGAAGAAGTAACTAAAATAATGACGTCAGACTCAGGTACAGATACCGATGAAACTAGCCCAAGTTCAACGAAGGAGGGTTAATAATGACTTCATTTTTACAAGAATATGGGGCAATGATTGTCTCAAAATTATGGGAACATATTGAAATTTCAGGAATGGCATTATTTTTTGGAGTAGCAATAGCTGTTCCTTTAGGAATTTTACTAACAAGATTACCTAAGACAGCCAATATTGTAATTGCAATTGCTAGTATGTTGCAAACAATTCCTGCTTTAGCTTTACTAGCCATGATGATTCCTTTATTTGGGATTGGTAAGTTACCAGCTGTTGTAGCATTATTTATCTATTCGTTGTTACCAATATTAAGAAATACGTATATTGGTATTAAAGAAGTGGATCCAGTGTTAAAAGACGCTGCTAAAGGGATGGGTATGACTAATTTGCAGTCGATTCTGCAAGTTGAATTAGTTATGGCATCTCAGGTTATTATGTCTGGAATTCGTTTAGCTGCAACTTATGTAATTGCTTGGGCAACATTAGCTTCATATATTGGTGCTGGTGGCTTAGGGGATATGATTTTTAATGGATTAAATTTGTATCAACCAAAATTAATTTTAGGCGGTACAATTCCAGTTATCTTATTAGCCTTACTAGTTGATTTTATACTTGGACAGGTTGAAAAAAAGGTAGCACCAAAAACAACAAGAAATTAAGGAGGCTTTAACATGAAAATTACGATGAAAAAAATACTTGTTAGCTTAAGCCTTCTGTTTGCCGGTGTGAGTCTATCAAGTTGTGGGTTTCCTGGTTTAACAGGTGGCTCTGAATCGACAATTAAAATTGTCGCACAATCAACGACGGAATCTCAAATTATTGGATCAATGCTACAACAATTGATTGAACATGAATCAGATAATCAAGTAGAACTGATAAATAATTTAGGTTCTGGTACATTAAGTTTTAATGCACTCAAAAACGGTGATGCAGATATATCATCTGCTAGATATACAGGAACTGACTTAAGTGCGGTATTAAATAAACCAGTAGAAAAAGATACCGTTAAAGCTAATAAAATAGTTAAAGATGGATTCGAAAATAGATTCCAAATGAAATGGTTTGATAGTTTAGGTTTTGCTGATACTTATGCATTTATGGTTACAAAAGAGACAGCTAAAAAGTACAATTTAAACACAGTATCTGATTTAAGAAAAATTGAATCTAAATTAACAGTCGGTGTTGATGCCAACTGGATTAGCCGTGTAGGTGATGGTTACGATGGTTTCCAAAAAGAATATAATATTAAATTTGGTAACATTTATCCTATGCAGATTGGATTAGTCTATAGCGCTTTGGCAAAGGGTAAAATGGATGTTGTTCTTGGATATTCAACTGATGGCCGAATTAAGAGTTATGATCTGAAAATTTTGAAGGATGATCGTCACTTCTTCCCACCATATTCAGCAAGCCTTGTTGCAAATGATTCTATCTTGAAGGAACATCCTGAATTAACACCGCTTATTGATCGACTTAAAAACAAAATTAATTTATCAACAATGCAATCATTAAATTACAAAGTTGATAATGATTTTTACGAACCAGCAGTAGTTGCAAAACAATTCTTAGAAGAACATCATTACTTCGAAAAGGCGGGTGATTAATATGAATACTTTTGATCAATTGATGTCTTATTTTAGTAATAATGGGTTATATGTTTTACAAGAATTTACAAGACATTTTTTAATTTCAATATATGGTGTGATAATTGCTGCAATTATTGGGATTCCAATCGGAATTTTTATCTCAAAACATCATAGATTGAGCGATGTAGCAATAGGTGCTGCTAATGTTATTCAAACTGTACCATCATTAGCAATGTTATCTATTATTATGTTGGGACTAGGTTTAGGTGTTAATACAGTTATTGTAACTGTTGCACTTTACTCACTATTACCTATTTTAAAAAATACGTATTCAGGGATGATTAATGTTGATCCTGGCGTTCTTGATTCTGGTAAAGGGATGGGAATGACGAGACTTCAAATCCTTTATATGATTGAGTTACCGTTATCATTATCAGTTATCATGGCCGGAATTAGAAATGCATTAGTTGTTGCAATTGGTATTACAGCAATTGGTTCATTTATTGGTGCAGGTGGACTTGGAGATATTATTATCCGAGGAACAAATGCAACTGATGGAGCAGCTATTATTTTAGCTGGTGCATTGCCAACAGCTCTAATGGCCGTTATTGCTGATGCAATTTTGGCACTTATTCAAAGAAAATTTGATCCAACAACAATTAAACGTAAATAAAAAAATGGTCATTTTCTAGTTGTTATAGAAAGTGACCATTTTTATATTGAATCGATTAAAGCGATATAACGGAGTTGATTATCAGTAAGAAGGTAAGTGATATTCGTATATTGCGTTTTAAATATTAATTGATTAGAACCAGAACGTCGGTGTAAGGTACCACGAAGTTCTTGGAATTCTTTTTGAAATCCAGTTGGATTTAATTGTAAAATAATTGTTTTTTTCATTTTTAAAACTTTTTCTGTAAAGAGTGCTAATTGAAATTGAGGCATTTGTGGTCTTAAAATAAAGTCATCTAAATCAAAAATTTTATGATATGAATATTGTAGTGTTGAGCCAATAGTTTGAATTGTTGTTTGTTGTTTATTTTGCATAATAAAGTTCCTCCCCGAACGTTTGTTTGTATTTTCATTATACGAACAAACGTTCGGTAAAGCAAGTGTTAATTTATAATATATTTAAAAGATGACAACAGCGCATAAAAAGCTTGAATAATAGCCGTAAAAAGTGCATACTATTTATTAATACTTATCTTAGAGGAGTTTACAAATTTAATGGCTAATCGTGGAATGTTGATCGTACTATCTGGTCCATCAGGGGTCGGTAAAGGAACCGTAAGAAAAGCAATTTTTGACCAAGCTGACAATAAGTTTCTTTATTCAATTTCAATGACCACTCGTAAAATGCGAGAAGGCGAAGTTGATGGTGTTGACTATCATTTTGTATCAAAAGAAGAATTTGAGAATGAAATTTCAACGGGCGGTATGTTAGAATACGCCAAGTATGTTGACAATTACTATGGAACACCGTTAAAATATGTAAATAAGATGCTTGACGCTGGTCAAGATGTCTTTCTTGAAATTGAAGTACAAGGTGCTATGCAAGTTCGAGAAAAAATTTCTGATGGTTTATTTATTTTCTTAACGCCACCTGATTTGATGGAATTAAGACAAAGAATTACAGGACGTGGAACGGATGATTCTGCAACTATTGATAAACGAATGACAAAAGCCATTGGTGAGATTGATATGATGCAGAATTACGATTACGCGGTTGTTAATGATGAAATAAATGATGCTGTTGAAAAAATTCAAACGATTATTAAAGCTGAACGTTGGCGTGTAAAACGATTTTTACCTGACTATAGAAAACAATTAGGAGATGTATTTAAATGATTTTATATCCTTCAGTAGATGACTTATTGAAACAAGTAGATTCAAGATACTCATTAATTATGTTAGCAAGTAAACGTGCCCATGAATTAGATGCTGGCGCTCTACCAATGCTTTCTAATTACAAATCAAAAAAGAATGTTGGACGTGCTTTGGAAGAAGTTGTTACTGGTGATTTAATTATTGATCCAGTTGAAAAAGAAGATATTCGTTAATCTGATTAAATGAAAAGGAGTTAAGACAAGCTAATTGTCCTAACTCCTATTTTATTTCTTAGAAAATTGATACAATAGAGAATAGAATAAATTCGGTATGGGGGCGACATGAAATGACACTTGAAAATAAAAAAATCGGTCTTGTTGTAACAGGTGGTATTGCAGCGTATAAAAGTTTGGGATTAGTCCGAGCACTAATTAAACAAGGTGCTAGCGTTCGAGTTGCGATGACCAAAGCTGCAACTGAATTTGTAACACCCTTGAGTTTTGAAACGTTGAGTAAAAATAGGGTGTTAACTGATTTATTTTCAGGAAAAGAGTCTGAGCATGTTGCACATATTGAATTTGCAGACTGGGCAGAATTAATGGTTATTGCACCAGCGACAGCAAACATTATCGCAAAAATGGCCAATGGTATCGCAGATGATTTTGTTTCAACCACTTTATTAGCAACTGAGGCACAAAAAATTGTTGTGCCCGCAATGAATGAACATATGCTAATGAATTCTGCTACACAACGTAATCTTAAATTTTTAGGACGAAATAACATTCAGATTATTGAACCAGAAATAGGCTTTTTAGCAGAAGGTTATTCAGGTAAGGGACGTTTTCCCGAATTAAATGTGATAATGTCAGTTATTCAAACTTCCTTTGAGGATAGTGACAAACCATTAGAAGGTAAAAATGTCTTAGTGACAGCTGGTGGTACACGAGAACGAATCGATCCAGTTCGTTTTATCGCTAATGATTCTTCTGGTAAAATGGGTTTCGCAATTGCGATTGAAGCGCAAAAGTTAGGTGCTAATGTCACCTTAATTAGCGGAATAAGCCAGTTGCCAGACCCAATTGGCGTGACAACAATTAGAGTTACAACTGCGTTAGAGTTATCTGAAGCTATCAATAAGCGATTTGATGACCAAAATATTTTGATAATGGCAGCAGCTGTTTCAGATTATCGTGTACAAAATGTTGCAGATCAGAAAATAAAAAAAGCTGAATCTACTTTAACGTTAATATTAGAAAAAAATCCAGATATTTTAAAACATTTGGGCCAAATTAAGCAAAATCAGTATTTAGTCGGATTTGCTGCGGAAACCCAAAACGGACTAGAAAATGCACAAGAAAAATTAGAAAAGAAAAATTTAGATTTATTGGTTTTAAATGATGTCTCAAATTCTGCCATTGGATTTAATAGCAATGATAATGAGGTAACACTGCTTAGACCAAACAGAAAAAATGATTTCATAAAGCAAACAAGTAAAAAGCAAATTGCTAAGGAATTATTAGCTACTATTATAAGCGATGTAGTAAAATAAGCAGTTAATTAAATGAAAGGAGGTTTCAGTATGTCACAATATGCAAAAATTATCGTTGATGTTCCTACGATGCAAACGGACCAGCCATATACGTATTCAATCCCAGCAGTATTAACAAATCAGATTGAGATTGGCATGCGGGTTATTGTACCATTTGGGAATGGTAAACGATTGGTTCAAGGATTTGTAATTGATCTTTTTGATAAGAATGAGTTCGATGGTCATGTAAAAGATATTCAATCAGTCGTTGATTTAAGACCTGTTGTGAATACTGAATTATTAGACTTATCTGAGTGGATAGCTAATGAAACCTTTTCCTTCCGTATAACTGCCTTACAAATGGTTTTACCGAGTGTCATGCGTGCAACCTATAAAAAGCGAGTTCGTTTAATTGACGAAATTGATGAAGATTTACAAGATAAATTATTTCAAGGTCAAGATTCTATTGAATTTGATCCAGAACATATGGATGCTCAAATAATTAAAGAATTATTACAACTTACCAAGGCTGAAAAGGCTGAGATGATTTATGAAGTTGGCAATAAAGCTAAAGTTAAAATGCAAATATCAATCCAACCAAAACTTGGATTCGAAGCATATGAAAATATTCGAAGTGGTTTACGTAAAAATGCTAAACAACAGCACTTATTGATTGACTATCTACAATCACTCACTGAAGATAGCTTGATTCCTCAGAAACAAGTTGTTGAGGAAATAGGCGTGACACCTGCAACAATTACAGCTGGAGCAAAAAATGGTTGGCTTGAAAAAGTTGAGACTGAGGTATATCGGGACCCATATAAAGACACAATTATTGAGCCAACCAATATGCAAGAATTAACCTCAGATCAAGAGGTTGCGGTGCTAGCTGTCGATGAGGCTATTAAAAGTGGAACTAATACAACATTTTTACTTCAAGGTGTGACGGGGAGTGGGAAAACAGAAGTTTATTTGCAGACAATCGCAAAAGCGCTAGAACTTAGAAAAACAGCTTTGATGCTTGTACCAGAAATAGCTTTGACACCCCAAATGGTTAAGCGAGTTAAATCACGATTTGGTAATCTAGTTGCGGTCCTGCATAGCGGTTTGTCTGACGGTGAGCGTTATGATGAATGGCGCCGGATTGAGCGTAAAGAAGCGCAAGTAGTTGTCGGTGCACGTTCAGCCGTTTTTGCACCATTAGATAATATTGGCGTTATTATTGTTGATGAAGAGCATGAATCGAGCTATAAACAAGATGAAACACCAAGGTATCATGCAAGGGATGTTGTTCTTTGGAGAAGTAAAAGACATCAGTGTCCTGTCATATTGGGTAGTGCAACACCATCCCTCGAATCTCGTGCTAGAGCTCAAAAAGGCGTGTATGAGTGGTTACAATTACCTCAACGTATAAATGGTCATCCCATGCCAGAAGTTACGCTAATTGATATGAGAGAAGAAATGAAAAAGACTGGTGAGAGTAATTTTTCTGAGCCACTTAGACATGAAATTACTAAGCGCCTTGAGAAAAATGAACAGACTGTTTTAATGTTAAATCGTCGTGGGTTTTCATCTTTCGTAATGTGCCGAGATTGTGGATTCGTGCTACCTTGTCCTAACTGTGATACTTCTTTAACATTGCATATGGATACTCATACAATGAAATGTCATTATTGTGGACATGAAGAAGGTATTCCTAAAACTTGTCCTAACTGTCATAGTCGAAAAATTAGATATTATGGTACAGGTACGCAAAAAGTTGAAGAAGAACTTAAAACGTTATATCCAGAGGCTAAAATTTTACGAATGGACGTTGATACGACACGTAAAAAAGGCGCACACGAAAAAATCCTAGCTAAATTTGGCGCAAAAGAAGCTGATATTTTATTGGGTACACAAATGATTGCGAAAGGGTTAGACTTTCCTGATGTGACGTTAGTTGGCGTTCTTAATGCAGATACAGCACTTAGTTTGCCTGATTTTAGATCAAGTGAAAGAACGTTCCAATTATTAACCCAAGTGAGCGGTCGAGCTGGTCGAGCTGAAAAAGAAGGACATGTTATTATCCAAACTTTTAATCCAGATCACTACGCGATTCAATATGCGAAGCATCATGACTATGAATCATTTTATAAAAAAGAAATGTCAGTTCGACATATGGAAAATTATCCACCATATTATTATACAATTCAGCTCACTGCTAGTTATACGGATGAGGCTGGAGCAGCGAAAAAAATGTTAGAAGCAGTTCAATTTTTAAAACCAGTGTTATCAAAGAATGCGATTATTCTTGGACCAACACCAAAATCAATTATGCGTGTTAATAATCGTTTTTATTATCAAGTGGTTATTAAGTATAAATCAGAAGGTCAATTAAAAGAACGACTAAGAGAGTTAATGACTAAATCTCAAGCCGAAGTTCGAAAAGGTTTAAAATTAACGATTGATTCTGAACCAGTAAACTTTATTTAAATTAAGGAGATATTATGACGTCAATTGTATTTATGGGAACACCAGAATTTTCAGCTCCAATTTTAGAAAGTTTAATTGAAAACGGCTATGACGTGAAAGCTGTTATGACACAACCAGATCGAATGGTTGGGCGAAAACGTATTTTAACGCAATCACCAGTAAAACAAGTTGCAGTAAAACATGGTATTGAGGTATTACAACCAGAAAAATTAAGTGGCAGCGATGAAATGGCCAAAGTAATTGCAATGGCACCCGATTTTTTGGTAACTGCAGCATTTGGACAATTTTTACCAACAAAATTATTAGAATCTGCTAAAATTGGTGCAATAAACGTCCATGGTTCACTATTACCTAAATATCGTGGTGGCGCACCAATTCAATATGCTATTATGAATGGTGAACAAGAAACAGGTATTACCATTATTTATATGGTTAAAAAAATGGATGCTGGAAATATTATTAGCCGTCGTGCAATTAAAATTGAAAATAATGATGATACTGGTTCAATGTTTGAAAAATTAAGTTTATTAGGTAAGGAACTATTACTTGAAACATTACCAAAACTAATTGATGGTACAAGTGAATCAACACCACAAAATGAAGATAAAGTAACCTTTTCACCTACCATTAAACCAGAAGAAGAAGCCCTTGATTTTTCAAAAACGGCTAATGAAATAGACTGGAAAATTCGTAGCTTAAGACCGGTACCTGGTGCATATACGATTTTAAAGGGTAAGAGAACTAAAATATGGGATATAACTGTACTAGATAAAAAAACTATTTTATCTGCTGGAAAAGTAGTTGAAGTAGCTAAAAAATCACTTGAAATTGCTTGTGGTGATGGGACCGTATTAGCTATTAATTCGCTTCAACCAGATGGTAAATCAAAACAAACCATTGTCGACTACCTAAACGGTAGTGGGCAAGGAATAAAAGAAGGACAACAGGTGATTGATGTATGACAACTGATTTAAAAACGACACCCCGATTCTTAGCAGTTGATCTTTTAACAAGAGTTGCTAAACAAGGGACGTATTCAAATATTGCGTTGAACCAAGTGATTAAGAATAATCATATGGAAGTTCGGGATGCTCATTTATTAACACAACTAGTTTACGGTGTTATCCAAAGACGTCTCACTTTAGAATATTGGTTGGCACCATTTGTTAAAAATCCTAGCAAAATGGATAATTGGGTTCAAGAATTACTATTGAGTGCCATTTATCAGATGCATTATCTTGATAAAATTCCAACTCGCGCAATTTTTAATGAATCAATTGAAATTGCAAAACGAAAAGGCCATGCAGGTACGCGTAAATTTGTTACTGGTGTTTTACATGCAATTGAGCGTGAAGGTATCCGTCCTGTTTCTGAAATTAAAGATGATATTGAACGTTTGAGTATTGAAAGTAGTACACCAGTTTGGTTGGTAAACGAATTAATTAAACAAGTAGGCTTAGAAAAAGCGACACATTTGTTGGCTTCAATCAATGAAGCACCTGATCAATCTGTTAGAGTAAATACAGCTAAAGCAACTGTCGAAGAAGTCATTGAAAAAATGGAAAATGAAGGCTTTGAGGTGAAACGTAGTCAAGTTTCACCAGTTGGGTTATTAGTGACTAATGGATTTGCTCCTGATAGTGGCGTTTATCACGATGGGTTAATTACGATTCAAGATGAAAGTGCAATGTTAGTTGCTGACGCAATGAATATTCAACCAGGTGATAAAGTTTTAGATGCATGTGCCGCACCAGGTGGAAAAACAACCCATATTGCATCATTCCTAGATGAAACTTTATTTGGTGAAGTTGTAGGGTTAGATATTCATGCACACAAAGTTAAATTAATCGGTGATAATGCTAAACGTTTAGGTTTATCTAGTGTTGTTGAGGAGATGGTATTAGATGCACGTTTAATTTCAGAAGAATTTGATAATGAATATTTTGATTCAATTCTTGTTGATGCACCTTGTTCTGGAATTGGATTATTACGTCGTAAACCAGAAATTAAATATGAAAAAACATTAGCTGATTCAAATAATTTACAAAAAATTCAATTAGCTATTTTAGACAAAGTGGCACCAACTTTGAAAAAAGGTGGTCGCTTAACTTATAGTACATGTACTATTTTAGATATTGAAAATAAGGATGTTGTTAACCAGTTTGTTGAAACTCATCCTGAATTTAAAGTGATTGAAACGCCAACTGCTTTGGCATTAAAAGAAAATAGAGACGATAAAGAATTAACTATTTATCCGGATGATTATCATTCAGATGGATTTTTCATTACATGTTTAGAAAAACAACTTTAGACTCGAGGTGTAAGAATGAAAGTTGCCTATCAAACAGATGTAGGTAGTGTCAGAGAAAATAATGAAGATTACGTCGGTGTCTTTCACAATAAAAGTGGTATTTCTTTTGTGATGGTTGCAGATGGTATCGGTGGTCATTTGGGCGGAGATGTTGCTTCAGAAATGGCCGTTTCACACATGGGATTTCGATTTGAAGGAACTAATTTTAGCCAGCCCAGTGATGCAATTAAATGGATAACCAAAGAAGTAGAGATGGAAAATAAACAAATTATTGAAAAGTCTAATCAATATGAAGATCTTTCAGGTATGGGCACAACAATGGTATGTGCCATATTCTTTGAAGAAAAATATATTGTTGCCAATATTGGTGATAGCCGAGGATACTTATTACGTGACAAAGAACTTTATCAATTAACTGAAGATCATTCAGTAGTGAATGAATTAATTAAGCGTGGCGAACTAACCGTAGAAGATGCTAAAAATTATCCGCAAAAGAATATGATTACAAGAAGTTTAGGTATCTCGTCAGATGCTGATGCTGATATTGCGGTTAATGATTCTGAGTCGGGTGATTTATTATTATTATGCACAGATGGCTTAACTAATATGGTCTCTGATGATGAAATCAAGACGGTCTTAAAAAATACTACAACTGTTGAAGAAAAAGGCTCGGAATTAATTAGATTGGCCAATAAGGCAGGCGGATTAGATAACATTACCGCACTCCTGGTTAGCAATGATCGGGGGATAGTGTAATGAAACCTGATACAATTTTTAATGAACGTTATAAAATAATAAATTCATTAGGCGAAGGTGGCATGGCAAATGTCTATCTTGCGACTGATTTAATTTTGGATCGACCAGTAGCTGTTAAAGTATTGCGAGTCGATTTAAGGGATGATCAAGATACTGTTAGACGTTTTAAACGTGAGGCATTGGCAACAACTGAATTGGTTCATCCAAATATTGTGAATGTTTATGATGTCGGTGAAGTAGACGGACTGCAATTTATGGTCATGGAATATGTGCCGGGACATGATTTAAAAACATATATAGCAAAAAGGTTCCCAATTCCATATCAAGTTGTGATTGATATTATGACTCAAATTTTATCAGCTGTAGAAGTAGCACATGATCACAGTATTATTCATCGTGATTTAAAACCACAAAATATTTTAATAGATGCAGATGGTAATGCTAAAATTACAGATTTTGGTATTGCTGTGGCATTGGCTGATCATTCGTTAACACAAACTAATACTTTATTGGGTTCTGTTCATTATCTTTCGCCAGAACAGGCTAGAGGTAGCATGGCAACAAAACAATCTGATATCTATTCGCTTGGTATTATTTTGTATGAAATGTTAACTGGGCGAGTTCCTTTTGAAGGTGAAACAGCTGTTTCAATTGCCCTAAAACATTTTCAAAGTGATGTGCCATCTGTTCGGGAATTTGATCCTAATATTCCGCAGTCTCTTGAAAATGTTGTTTTACAAGCAACAAGTAAAGTACCGCGAGATAGGTTCCAATCTGCTGGAGAAATGTCAATTGCTTTGCGAGAATCTTTGGCTAAAAAAAATGTGGCAAAGTGGCAGCCTGAAGAGGTTATCAGTGGTGAAACTAAAGTATTGCCGGTATTTGATAAGCAGACTGTAGAAACACTTAGTCCGAATCAGGAACCAGATGTAAAAAAAGATACGAAAAAGAAAATGAGTCGTCGTAAAAAATGGACTATCGGCGCAATCATTTTTGCTTTTGTCGCTCTTATTCTGGGTGGTGCGATTCTTGCAATGAGTTCACCAAAAGAAGTTAAGGTCCCTGATTTAAGCGGAATGACAGTTAGTGAAGCAAAATCAAATTTAGCAGACAAAAATTTGAAACTTGGTAAAATTACTCGAACAAATAGTGAAACCGTTGATAGTGGTAATATCATTAATTCAACACCTAAGAAGAATGAAATAATTCGAGAAAAAAATCAGGTTGATGTAATGGTATCAAAGGGAAAAGCTAAGATAACAATCGAGAATTACGTTGGTAGTAATTATGAGGATGTTAAAACAACGTTAGAAAATGATGGCTTTAAAGTTGAAAAAGAAACGGAAGAGTCAGAATCTGTGACTGAAAATGAAATTATGGCGCAAGATGTCACAGCGGGTGATAAGGTAGTTCCGAGTGATACAGTGATTACATTGACAGTTAGTTCAGGTCCTAAAGTGTATACACTTAGAGATTTAACAGGATATACAAGAAAAAGTGTTCAGGATTATACAAGCGAATTAGGTGGTAATCTGACAATTAGCGAGGCCTACTCAGATTCAGTTGACAAAGGTCAAGTTATTAAACAATCACCAGCAGAAGGAAGCTCTTTTTCTAAAGGTGATCGATTATCAGTTGTTATTTCTAAAGGAAAAAAAGTCACAACTGATGAATTTACCAGGACTATATCTGTTCCATTCAAATCAATTGTGTCAGAAAGTTCAAGTTCAGTTGATGAAGAAAAAGATACGGATGAGGACAAAGACTCGTCGTCAGATGATAGTTCCAGCTCTAGTTCAAGTTCTTCAGAATCAAAAGCAGATGAAAATGCTATTGAAATTTATATTGAAGACAAAACACATAACATTGATGATATTTATGAACGGAAAACAATTACAAAAGATACTGATTTTAAATTATCATTTGTTTTAGATTCTGGAAAAGCAGGAAAATATAAAATTTTGCGTGATGGTGAAGTAATTGCGGAAAATGATAATGTAACTAAAAATTAAATAAAAGATGTGGTAAAATTAGATTAGAGGGTAAACTTCTAATCTATTTTTTAATTAATCATATAAAACGGTTACATGAGTCCAGTTAAAGGAGGTTAATTTATTGGTAACAGGTCAGATTAGACAATCATTAAGTGGCTTTTACGACGTTGATGTCGAAGGCGAAACTTATCGAACAAGGGCTCGAGGTAATTTTAGAAATTCTAACCAGGCACCACTAGTTGGCGATTGGGTTGACTTCAAAGCTGAAAATAAAAAAGAAGGCTATATTCTTAATATTCATGATCGAGAAAACAGCTTAATTCGACCACCAGTAGCTAATATTGATGAAGCAATTGTTGTAACGTCATGTGTTGAACCAGCATTTTCAAGCAATCTATTAGATAGACAATTAATTATGCTAGAATCGCATCATGTTAAGCCAGTCTTATACTTTTCAAAGGGCGATTTAATTCCTGAAGAGAAAGTAGTTGAAATAAGCAGTATTATTGAAGCTTATAGTCAAATCTATCCAACATTTTTTCCATTTGGTAAAAATGAAGATGTTGTGGTTAAAGAATTACAAGATACCTTTCCGGGTAAAATTGCAGTCGTAATGGGTCAGACTGGTGCAGGAAAATCAACATTACTAAATAAAATTATGCCAGAGTTGGAGTTGCAGACGGCTGAGATATCAAAAGCCTTACATCGTGGTAAACATACTACTCGTAAGGTAACATTAATGCCTATTGCAGGTGGGCTAATTGCTGATACACCTGGATTTTCTTCTTTTGATTTATTTGATATGTCAAAAGAAGAGTTACCAAAGTTATTTCCAGAATTAAATGAACTATCTGTTGGCTGTAAATTTAGAGGTTGTTTGCATATTAAGGAGCCTAAATGTGCAGTTAAAGCAGCACTTGAACAAGGTAATTTATTACAGAGTCGGTACAAAAATTATTTACAATTTAATCAATTAATTGTTGATCAAAAACCAAACTATAAGAAATGAGATGACCAAAATGAAATTATCACCTTCTATTTTAAGCGCTAATTTTGCAAACTTGGAAAAGGATATTAAAGTTGTTGATCAAGCTGGTGCAGAATATTTACATATTGATATTATGGATGGCCATTTTGTGCCTAATTTAACTTTTGGTGCAAACGTCGTTGAAGCAATTAGACCATTAACAAAAATGGTTTTGGATTGTCATTTGATGGTAGAAAATCCAGAATCTTATATTGAAGAATTTGCTGCGGCAGGTGCTGATATTATTGGGGTTCATGTTGAATCAACTCCCCATATTTTTGGTGTTATTCAACATATTAAAAAATTAGGTGTGAAAGCTGAAGTGGTTATTAACCCAGGAACATCCCTAGAGACAATTAAACAAATTTTGCCACTTGTTGATCAAGTATTAGTGATGACTGTTAACCCTGGATTTGGGGGACAATCATTTATTCCAGAAATGAAACGTAAAATTGACCAATTAGACCGTATCAAACAAGTTCAAAATTATGATTTTGATATTGAAGTTGATGGTGGTGTTAATGATCAAACGATTAAGGAATGTCTTGATAGTGGTGCAACAGTCGCAGTAGCTGGTTCATACATCTACAATAGTGATAATCCAACTGAACAAATTAATAAGTTAAGAGAAGCAACCAAATGAAACTCAATATCTTAGTCGGTGGACCTAAGGAACAGTGGCCTAAGGAATTAGTGGATGGTAACGTTCGTGGACCGTGGATTGGTGTTGACAGAGGTGCATTGCGATTAATAAAACTAGGTATTACACCTGAGCTATCGATTGGTGATTTCGATTCAATGACTGAAAGTGAATTTAATTTAGTATCTAATCATAGTAAAAAAATTAAAATAGCTAATCCTGAAAAAGATGATACAGATACTGAATTTGCTTTGAGAGAAGCCATATCTGAATTTGAGTTTGATTCAGTGACGATTTATGGCGCTACAGGTGGTCGAATTGATCATTTATTGGCTAATTTGTTTTTTATTTTTAGAGAGCCATTTAATACAATGTTTGAAAAAATTTGTTTAGTTGATAAACAAAATTCAATTCGATTCTTTAAATCTGGTAAGTATCAGTTAATAAAAGAAGATGATAAAAAATATCTTGCATTTATTCCACTGTCACCAGTTAAAAAATTGAGTTTAATAGATGAGAAGTATACATTGAATCAAATTAATTTTGTGAACCCGATTTCATTAGCAAGTAATGAATTTATGGGGGATACAGGTGAGTTTAGTTTTGAATCTGGTATTATTATTGTGATTCAAAGTCGTGATGACGAAAAATAGAGCAAAAAAAAAGACTTAGCATAAATGCTGAGTCTTTTTAAATTGAATTAAACACGGGTAACTTTACCTGACTTTAAAGCGCGAGCAGATACATAAACTCTTTTAGGTTTACCATCAACTAAGATGCGAACTTTTTGTAAATTAGGTTTCCAGCTACGGTTTGTTTGGTTCAATGCATGAGAACGTTTCTTACCGAAAGTAGTCTTACGTCCTGTAATAAAATCTTTTGCCATATTCATATCCTCCTCTGCAATTCACTTAAAAAGCAAAGCTATGCTTACTTACCTAAACAAAAATATCATATTTAGCCATATAATGCAATACTTTTCTTTCAAGTAAATTTGCTTGACAGCTTGAAATTCCCGAAGGTAGGGGAATAGAATTTTCTTAGATGCTATTTTTCTTTTATTCTACCATATCCTATGATAAAATACTCTTATTGATTGTGTGAAAATATAAGGAGGCTATTCTTATGGCTGTTAAGATCAAAACGCAATTCGGTACGATTGATATTGATAATGAAGTTATTGCGACAGTTGTCGGCGGTGCCGCAACTGAAATTTTTGGGATTGTCGGAATGGCAAGTAAAAACCAAATTCGTGACAATGTGAATGAAATTTTAAGAAGAGATAATTATTCTAGAGGTGTTGTTGTTCGCCAGGAAGATAATGGTGTTGCTATTGATGTCTACATTATTGTTGGCTATGGCACAAAAATATCTGAAGTTTGTCGTAATGTTCAAGAAAAAGTGAAGTATAATTTAGAAACAATGCTAGGTGTATCTGCTAATTCAGTTAACGTGTTAGTACAAGGCGTTCGCGTACTAGGCGATTAGTAACTAGCTATTTTAGTAGTGACCAAGGAGGAAAAAGAAGTGACTGTTACGAAAATTACGGACCAAGAATTTAGAAAAATGGTCCAAATTAGCTCACAACGATTGGCTAAAAATGCCGAATTTATTAATTCATTGAATGTATTTCCAGTGCCAGATGGTGATACAGGTACAAATATGAACCTTTCGTTCGCAAGTGGGGCAAAGTATGTTCAAGATTCACCTTCTGAACATGTTGGTGAACTATCTTCGATTTTAGCTAAAGGTTTACTGATGGGTGCTCGAGGCAACTCAGGCGTTATTTTATCACAAATTTTTAGAGGCTTTTATAAACGGATCCAAGCTAAAGAGGTTTTAACTGCTACTGATTTGTCAGATGCTTTGACAGGTGGCGTAGAAGTCGCGTATAAAGCCGTTATGAAACCAACTGAAGGAACTATTTTAACAGTTGCAAGAGAAGCCGCTAAGGCTGCAAATAAAGCTGCCTCTGAGAGCGATGATGTTATCGTCGTTATGGAAGCAACTTATGTAGCTGCTAAAAAAGCATTAGCAACAACACCGGATTTATTACCTGTTTTAAAAGAGGTTGGTGTTGTTGATTCAGGTGGTCAAGGATTAACATTTGTTTATGAAGGTTTCTTTGATGCCTTAACTGGTAAGGAAACAATTAGTGAAGAATACAAACCAAATGAAAAAGAAATGGATGAAATGGTTAATGCCAGTCACCATCAGAGTGTTCAAAGTAAATTAAGTACTGAAGATATTAAATTTGGTTATTGTACAGAAATCATGCTTAAATTGGGTGCTGGTCGTTTAGTTGATCGTAAATTTGATTATGATGAATTTAGAAATCATTTAAGTGAAATTGGTGATTCTCTTCTTGTTGTGGCCGATGATGAAGTTGTTAAAGTTCACGTACATACAGAAAATCCTGGTGAAGTGATGACTTATGGTCAACATTATGGTTCATTAATCAAAGTTAAGGTTGATAATATGCGTCAACAACATGAGACAATTTTGGAAAATGATGAAGAAGAGACTGAAGAAACAAGTGAAACTGCAGTACCTAGCGAAATTGCAGTTATTTCAATTTCATCTGGTTCTGGTGTTGCGACACTTTTCAAAAGTTTAGGCGTTTCTTATATTTTAAGTGGTGGTCAAACAATGAATCCAAGTACGGAAGATATTGTTAAGGCAATTGAAGCAACTAAAGCTAAAAATGTGATTATTTTACCTAATAATAAAAATATTTTCTTAGCTGCTGAACAAGCTGTTGAAGTTTCAACAGTTCCAACAGTTGTTGTACCAAGTCGTACAATCGCTCAAGGAATGACAGCAATGCTTGGTTTTAATATTGATAGTACATTAGAAGAAAACAAAGATGCTATGATTGAAAACTTGGATACAGTAACTTCTGGTCAAGTAACAATTGCAGTTAGAGATACAACAATTGAAGGTATTGAGATTAAAAAAGATAATTATATGGGTATTATTGATGGTAGCATCAAAGTAACCGATAATGATCGTAAAAAAGTTGCAATTGAAATGACTAAAGAAATGTTGGATGAAGACAGCGAAATTATCACAATTATTGTGGGTGAAGACGGTTCTGAGGACGAAGCTAAAGAAATCGAAGAAGCCATTTATGAAATTGATGAAGATTTAGAAGTCGAAATTCACGAAGGAGACCAACCGGTCTATCCATACCTAATTTCAGTTGAATAAATAGTAAAAAGTAAAGGTGGGATGAGACTATGTTCTCTCCTGCTTTTTATATTCCGTAGAAAGTGAGGTATCATAATGTCATCATTGAATGATTCAGTTAGTGTTTTAACTGGTGTTGGGCCTAAAAAATTGACTGCACTTAATCAATTAGGAATTAATACAATCATAGATTTATTAACATTTTATCCGTATCGTTATGACGATTTAAAAGCAAAAAAATTATCTGAAATTACTGATCAAGAAAAAGTAACTCTAAAAGGAATTGTCTCTTCTGAACCAGTTTTAATTCGGTTTGGTCAGAAAAGAAATCTGTTAAACGTTAGATTACTAATTGATAGTGATAATATAACCGTTAGTTTTTTTAATCAGCCTTTTTTGCAAAAACAATTTGAGATTGGTAAAGAAGTAGCTGTGTATGGTAAATGGGATGATAAAAGAAAAAGTTTATCTGGGATGAAGTTATTGACGAAGCAAAATGATGATAGGTTATCAGCGATATATCGTTCTTCCAAAGATATTCATCAATCGGCAATTCGACAGTTAATTACACAAGCATTTGAGCAATATGCGAATCAAATTGATTCAATATTACCAAATGACCTGATTAAAAAGTATCGTTTAATTGATTGTAAGACGATGTTACATGATATTCACTTTCCACAGGATGAAAAAGATTTTCATGATGCCAAACGGACGGCTATTTTTGAAGAGTTCTTTTTATTTCAATTGAAATTACAGTATATTAAAAGAAATGATACTAAAAATGATGGTATTAAAATTAACTATCAAAATAATGAATTGAAAAAATTCATTCAGACGTTACCATTTGAATTAACGGCAGCTCAAAAAAGAGTCGTTAATGAAATTTGTTCAGACATGAAACAACCAATCCATATGAATCGATTACTTCAAGGTGATGTTGGATCAGGTAAAACAATTGTTGCAGCAATTGTGATGTACGCGGCTATTACGGCGGGCTATCAAGCCGTTTTAATGGCGCCAACAGAAATATTAGCTGAACAACATGCCAATAACATGGCTACCTTATTCGCAGATTTCCCAGTTAATGTTGCACTTTTAACTGGGTCAATGAAAGTTAAAGCTAGACGTGAACTATTAGCACATCTTGAATCAGGTGAGGTTAATTTAATTATTGGAACACATGCGATTATTCAACCTGATGTGTCATTCAGTCGCGTTGGATTAGTTATTACTGATGAGCAACACCGATTTGGTGTGAATCAACGTCGCATTTTAAGAGAGAAGGGGGCTGAACCGGACGTTTTAGCAATGACGGCCACGCCAATCCCTAGGACGCTAGCAATCACTGCTTATGGCGAAATGGATGTTTCTACGATTAATGAACTACCTGCAGGACGCCAACCTATTTCGACATCTTGGTTAAAGAGTTCTCAAGTAGGTAAAGGAATCGATCTCATTAAAGAACAGTTGATTCAAGGCTCACAAGCTTATATTATTACACCACTAATTGATGAATCTGAAACACTAGATTTAAAAAATGCATTAGCTTTATACGAAAATATGAAAGAAATATTTGAGCCAAAATATAAAGTTGGATTACTGCATGGCAAAATGAAGAATGATGAAAAGGATCAGATTATGGCCGATTTTAAGGCCAATAAATATCAAATATTGGTTTCAACAACGGTTATCGAAGTCGGCGTTGATGTACCTAATGCTACTGTGATGATGATTCATAATGCTGAACGGTTTGGGTTAGCGCAATTACATCAATTACGAGGTCGGGTTGGCCGTGGTAAGAAAGCATCTTATTGTATTTTAATTGCTGATCCTAAAAATGATTTTGGAAGACAGCGCATGCAAATTATGACAGAGACAACAGACGGTTTCGTCATTTCGCAAAAAGATTTAGAGTTGCGAGGTGCTGGCGATGTATTAGGCCGTAAGCAATCTGGAATACCTGATTTTAAAATCGGTGATCCCATAGGTGATATCAATGCATTACAAGTGGCCCAACAAGAAGCGCACGAAATAGTTTTTAGAGATGACTTTGAAAGTAATCCTGAATTTAAACCACTAAACGATTATTTAAAAAACCATCAAAATACAGATTTAAAATTCGATTAAATAAGTTAGGAGAATATAATTATGAAGTTAGCAGTTGATGCAATGGGCGGCGATTTTGCACCGCAATCAATCGTCGAGGGCGTTGAACGTGCTAGAGACGAAGATAGCACCATTCAATTTACGTTGTACGGAGATGAAAAAAGAATTCGTGAATTCTTAAAAGATGATAAAAATATCACAATTGTTCACACGGATGAGGAAATTGATGGGAATGATGAACCAGTTAAGGCAATTCGTTCAAAGAAAAAAGCATCAATGGTCTTAGCAGCTCAATCTGTTAAAGATGGTGAGAATGATGCCGTATTTTCATGCGGTAATACAGGGGCACTACTTGCTGCTGGTTTGTTTATAATTGGCCGTATTAAGGGTATTCCACGACCTGGTTTATTAGCAACATTGCCAGTTATTTCTAGTGATAATACTGTAAATTTATTAGATGCTGGAGCCAATGCGGATAGTAAACCTGAACACTTGCATCAATATGCTGTCTTAGGTAACTATTACGCTAAAAATGTTCGCCATATTAGTAATCCTAAAATTGGTTTATTAAATAATGGGACAGAACCACATAAAGGCAACAAAGTGACGCAAGAAGCGTACCAATTATTACAAAACGATACCGAATTAAATTTTGTGGGTAATATTGAATCTAATGATTTGCTTTCTGGTAAAGCTGATATTGTTGTTTCTGACGGATTTACAGGTAATGCTGTTTTAAAATCCGTTGAAGGGACAGCTTTAGGAATGTTTTCATTACTCAGAAGTGCCATTATGAGTGGTGGCTTGCGTGCTAAAATTGGTGCACTTTTACTGAAACCAAGTTTAAAACAATTGAAGAATAAAATGGATTCACCTAAGTATGGCGGTGCGGTTTTACTAGGTATTAAAGCACCAGTTGTAAAATCACATGGATCAAGTAAGGCTGAAGTTGTTTATTACACAATTAACCAAATCAATGATATGGTTAATACAGATGTAGTACCTAATATTGTTAACTATTTTGAAAAGGAAACTAGTGAAAATAAAATTAACTAGACATTTCTCTGAAAAATGGTTAAAATTACGTCATGATTCAAAAGGAGGCTATTGGAATGACAGAAGAAGAAATTTTTGGAAAAATTGTTAAAATTATAGACGAACATTTTGATTTGCCAGTAGAAAAAATTACGAATGACTTAGATTTTAAAAAGGATTTAGATGCAGATTCAATTGATGTTGTTGAGTTCGTTTTAGAACTTGAAGATACATTTGGTGCAGAAATTTCTGATGAAGATGCAGAAAGTTTAACAACTGTCGGAGACGTTGTCACTTTTATTAAAGCTAACCAAAAATAATAATTCAACACGTATATTAAATCGTTCATTAAAAGCGTTAGACAATGATATTTGTCAGCGCTTTTTTTGTATGGAGTACCTTTTAGTGATTAAAACAGGTATAATTGTAAGAGCAATAATGATAATAACGGAGGATAATAATGATTAAAGGTTTAAATGAAATGTTAGCAGAAGATTTTAATATTAAATTTGTGAATACGGATTTATTAGATGAAGCATTCACACAGGCATCATATGTAAATGAACATCCCAAAGAAAATTTAAAATTTTATGAACGAATTGAATTTTTAGGAGACGCTGTTTTACAATTAACAGTTTCAGAATATTTATATCAGCGGTATACAATGCTGCCACAAGGGAAATTAACGCGTCTAAGAGCTGCAATGGTATGTGAAGAGAGTTTCAGCGCATTTGCTAAAGAATGCCGATTTGATGAATTTATTCGTTTAGGTAAAGGTGAAGAAAAATCAAATGCACGTCAAAGACCTGCGTTATTATGTGATATTTTTGAATCTTTTGTAGGAGCGCTTTATCAAGATCAAGGTAAATTAGCTGTTGAAACATTTATCAGGAAAGTTATTTTTCCAAAATTAGACTTAGGCTGGTTTGACCATGTTATGGATTATAAAACGTCGCTACAAGAGTTTTTACAAAAAGATGGTGATGTTGTCATTACCTATGATGTTGTTGATGACCTTGGTCCAGAGCATGACAGACAATATGTTATGTCTGTCAGTGCTGATGGCAAAATCATTGGACAAGGGGCAGGACATTCTAAAAAAGTTGCAGAACAACAAGCAGCAAGTAATGCATTAGGATTACTCAGAAAGTAAAAATGTTCAGGGGGTTAGTGACGGATGAAATTAGAGTCTTTAGTCATTAATGGTTTTAAATCATTTGCAGACAAAACAACAATTGAATTTAAAGACGGGATGACTGGTATTGTCGGTCCTAACGGTAGCGGTAAAAGTAATATTATTGAAGCAATTCGCTGGGTACTTGGTGAACAATCAGCCAAAAATTTACGTGGAAATAAAATGCCTGACGTTATATTTGCTGGTTCAGGGAACAGATCAGCAGTTAATCGTGCTGAAGTTAGTATTATTTTTGATAATTCTGATTTTTATATTCAAGATAATCCTGAAAAAATAACCGTTACAAGACGATTATTTAGAGATGGTGTCAGCGAGTTTTTAATTAATCAAAAGCAGTGTCGTCTTAAAGATATAACCAATCTATTCATGGATACTGGTCTTGGAAAAGAGTCATTTTCAATCATTTCTCAGGGTAGAGTTGCTGAAATTTTTAATAGTAAGCCCGAAGACAGACGTTCGATTATTGAAGAAGTTGCTGGTGTTTTAAAATATAAACAAGAAAAAAATATTGCCACTCGCCAATTAGAAGAAACAAAAGGTCATCTTAACCGGGTTTCTGATATTATTTTTGAACTTAAAGGACAAGTTGAACCTTTACGTGAGCAAAGTAGTTTGGCAAAGGATTATTTATCTCAAAAAAAGCAATTTGATGAGTTAGAACTTAGTCGGTTGGTTAAAGAAATTAAAAGGCAATCGCAACTAAAAAGGGATGTCACACATTCGTTAGATAAGTTACTTGAAATGGATAGTGATTATAAGACTAAGGTCACTGTAAAAGAACATGAAATTGCAGGTTATCGCTCAGAACTAGAGAATATTGAAAAAATGATTGATCATACACAAAACAAACTATTAGATTTAACAATTAATAAAGAACGGTTGATGGGTCAAAGTAATATATCAACTCAAAAAAAAGATTTTGAAAAGCAAAAAATAACAGAATTAAAAAAAGAACAAGAATCGGTGAATGAACAAATTATTTTGAAACAAGAGTCATTAGCTAATTTAGATAAGCGGTCATTAGCTTTACAGAAAAATATTACTGATGAGAACATGTTTATTGAAGCGATTGATAAAACGTTAGAAACAGCGGATATTTCTGGACAAGATCGTTCAAAAGAATTAAGGCGCGTTGTTAATGATACTATTCAACAACGTACACGATTACAAAGTGAGAATGAGTTTTTACAAAAAACATTAAATTTTGATTCACAGGCTAAGGTTAATGATGACTTATTAGCTACTGAACAAGAGTATTTAACACAAGCAAAAAACGATTTTAAAACTAAAAAAACTGAATTTAATTTGATTGATAATAAATTAATTAATGAAGAAAAAGAATTAGCTAAATTAAAGATTGCCTTGAAAAAAAATAACGATTCTTACGAGGCACAGCAACGTAGATGGTTTGAAGCATCAAACGTTTTAGTACAGGCGAAAAATAAAAAGGATAATCTACTTTTGACGCAAAATAGTTATAACGGCTATTATCAAGGCGTTAAAGCAATTTTAAAAGAAAAAAATAAGTTTCCTGGTTTATATGGTTCAGTGGCAGAATTAATTACGGTCCCAAAGGAAATTAATCAAGCAATAGAGACAGCATTGGGTGCGCAATTACAACAGGTAGTTGTGCAAGAAGAGTCTGTTGCAAAGAATGCAATTAAATTTTTAACGGATAATAAATTTGGTCGGGCAACATTTTTGCCTATTTCAGCTATTAAGGGACGTTCTATCGGTGATGCACAACGTTTCGTCTTAAAGTATGAAGGAGTCATCGGTATTGCGTCAGAGTTAATTAAAGTTGAACCTCAATTTATTGAAATTAGTCAGTATTTGCTAGGGACAACAATTATCGTTGAAGATATGGATACGGCAATTAAAGTTAGTCGTGATTTGAATCATCGAGTTAAAGTTGTCACACGGACTGGAGAAGTAATAAATGCAGGTGGTGCAATAACTGGTGGTAAACAGCAACATACCAGTGGATTGTTAAATCAGAAGCAAACTATTCTACAATTAGATGAAAGTATCCAAAAAATGCAACAAGAATTAGAGGCTCGTGAAGTTCGTGGCAATGAAGCTAGAGTGACTGTTGAAAAGCAAAAAGAAATGATCGAGTCGCTTGAATTGATTGTTGTTGATTTAAAAAGTCAATATCAAACAACACAATCTAAATTAACAACTAGTCGGTTAATTTTAGAACAGCAAGAACTTAAAACGACTGAAAAATATGATGAATTTGAAAAAAATCAAACTGATAAAATTAATAACCAAATAAAATTTAAAGACAATGAACAAAAAATTATTGAATTAGCACGACAAATACAAGTAGCAAATAATGATATTTCTGATATTGACTTACAATTAAAAAATAGTAATCAATTTGAACAGCAGCAACAAGTTAAGAAACAAAACCATCGTGAAAGTTTATTAGTATTCCAAGAACAATTAAAACAGCAACACGCTAATGTTATGCTGCTGAATAACGATATTCAGGAATTAGTTGATAAAGCTACATTGATAAATCAACAACATCAAGACTTACTCAGAAATACCGAAAATAGTCAGGTGAAAGAAAAAGATATCCAAAAAGAATTACAAGAATTTCAAAGGCAAGCAGAAGAAGCCGATTTAAAGTTAGCTGATTTTAAAAAGAACAGAACTAATATTAATCAAACTTTAACTGAAGAAAATAGCCATTTATCTCGTTTATCTGAGTTGCAGAGAAATATTATTGCAGATAAAATCAAAGCTGAAAATCAACAACAACAACTTAATGAGTCGCTTGATGAGTTTCTAGCTAAGCTAGCTAGTGATTTTCAACAGACTTTTGAAGAGGCTGAAAAATTAGAAAGTCAGCAACCTCTTGAACAAATTTTGGCGCAACAAAAATTATTGAGAAAAGGGCTAAAAGAAATTGGTGAGGTTAATGTGGCCTCGATTGATGAATTTGAAAGAGTTAATGAACGTTACTCATTCTTATTAGACCAACAAAATGATTTATTAGAAGCCGATGAACAATTAAAGAAAACTATGATGGATATGGATACTGAAGTTGAAAAAAGATTTAAAGCTAGTTTTATTGATATCTCTAAGAAATTTGAGGAGATATTCCCTGTTATGTTTGGTGGTGGTAAAGCTAGATTAGAATTAACTGATCCAGAAAATCTTTTAACAACTGGAATTGATATTCTAGCGCAGCCGCCTGGTAAAAAAGTTCAAAGTTTGAGTTTACTTTCTGGCGGAGAACAAGCTTTGACCGCAATTACGCTACTATTTGCTATTTTAAGAGTAAAACCAGTTCCTTTTTGTATCTTGGATGAAGCAGAAGCTGCGCTTGACGATGCAAATGTAGCTCGATTTGCTAGTTATCTAAAATCATTTCATCAAGAAACGCAATTTATTGTGATAACGCATCGAAATGGAACAATGGTTGAAGCTAATATTTTGTATGGTGTTACAATGCAAGAGTCTGGTATCTCTAAAATGGTTTCGGTATCATTAGACAAAACGGTTTGATATACTAATAAAAGATTAGGAGGCGCTACAGATGGGAATATTTAGTAGAATTAAGCAAGCTTTTACAGGTGAAGAACCAGAATCATCTGAACAAGAAAAATATGATAAAGGCCTTGAAAAATCAAGAAAAACCTTTGGACAACGCTTAAACTCACTGTTTGCTAATTTTAGAACAGTCGATGAAGATTTTTTTGAAGAGTTAGAAGAAACTTTAATTGAAGCTGATGTTGGATTTGAAACGGCTATGAAAATTAGCCGTGAGTTACAAGAAGAAGTTAAATTAAGAAATGTAAGCAATCCAGATGCTGTTTCTGCAGCAATTATTGAAAAATTGGTAGATTTGTATGAATCAGAGGGTAAAGACGAAGATAATTCTATTGCGCAAGCTGAATCAGGTCCAACTGTTATTTTATTTGTTGGTGTTAATGGCGTTGGTAAAACAACAACTATTGGGAAACTAGCACACCGTTATCATGAAGAAGGCAAAAAAGTACTCTTAGCTGCTGGAGATACATTTAGAGCGGGTGCAATAGAACAACTTGCTGAATGGAGCCGTCGTGTTGATGTCGATATCGTTCGTGGACCAGAAAAAAGTGATCCAGCCTCTGTTATTTTTGACGCGGTAAAACGTGCCAAAGAAGAAGATTACGATATTTTACTAGTTGATACAGCTGGTCGTTTGCAGAATAAAGTTAACTTGATGAATGAATTAGATAAAATTAAACGAATCATTTCTCGAGAAATTCCAGATGCACCTCATGAAGTTTTACTTGTTTTGGATGCAACAATGGGTCAAAATGCTTTAATCCAAGCTAAACAATTTAAAGAAACAACTGATGTGAGTGGTATTGTATTAACTAAGCTAGATGGAACTGCTCGTGGTGGTATCGTGTTAGCCATTCGTAATGAAATGCATTTACCAGTAAAACTTGCTGGATTAGGTGAGCAAATGGATGACTTACGTGATTTTAATGCAGAAGATTTCATTTATGGTTTGTTTAAAGGACTTATTCAAGAACAACCTGAATCAACAGAAGAATAATCTTAGAAGTCAGATTAAACTAATCGGACTTCTTTTTGCTATTGACGTTTAGGGCTAAAATCGGTACCCTTCTAAGTAGGACTGAATGAAACAAAAACGAAGGAGTTTTTTTAGTGGCGATTGATAAAACAAATCGAGTAAATGCATTGTTTGAATTTTATGAGTCATTATTAACTAAAAAACAGGCTGAATATATGGCCATGTACTATGGTGATGATTTTTCACTTGGTGAGATTGCGGACAATTTTGATGTTAGTCGGCAAGCCGTTTATGATAATATCAAACGAACAGAAAAAATTTTAGAAGATTATGAAGATAAGTTGAATTTGTATCATAATTTTATTCAACGTAATGAAAAATTAGACCAAATTAAGCAATACACAGATAGTACTTATAAAGAGGATCAAAAATTAACCGATCTAATTAATCAATTAGAAGAATTAGACGAAGAGTAAGGGTAGGTAGTTAAAAATGGCATTTGAAGGATTAACAGAAAGATTACAAAATGCGATGACGAAACTCCGTCGCAAAGGTAAAATATCTGAAACTGATTTAAAAGAGGTTATGCGTGAAATTCGCTTAGCCTTACTTGAAGCCGATGTTAACTTTACAGTGGTTAAAGAGTTCGTTAAGGTTGTTCGTGAACGTGCAATTGGTGCGGAAGTACTTGAGAGTTTAACGTCATCACAACAAATCGTCAAAATTGTAAATGAAGAATTAACTAAAGTCATGGGTGAAACAGCTGTTCCATTGAACAAGTCATCTAAAATACCAACAATTATTATGATGGTTGGTTTACAAGGGGCTGGTAAAACAACCACAGCTGGTAAACTTGCTTTAACATTAAAAAAAGAAGAAAATGCGAGACCTTTAATGATAGCAGCCGATATTTATCGTCCAGCTGCTATCGACCAATTACAAGTTTTAGGTCGAGATTTGGAAATACCTGTTTTTGAATTGGGTACAAAAGTAAACCCTGTTGAAATTGTTCGACAAGGTTTAGCACAAGCTGCAGAAAATAAAAATGATTACATTATTATTGATACAGCTGGTCGTTTACAAATTGATGAAACGCTAATGGACGAATTAGCTCAAATTAAGGCCTTAGCGAACCCAAATGAAATTCTTTTGACTGTTGATTCAATGACTGGACAAAGTGCGGTAGATGTTGCTAAAGGCTTTAATGAACAATTAGATGTTACTGGTGTCGTCTTAACTAAATTAGATGGTGACACTCGTGGTGGTGCTGCGTTATCAATTCGTTCAGTGACGGGTAAACCAATTAAATTTATCGGACAAGGTGAAAAATTAACTGATTTGGACGTATTCTATCCAGATCGTATGGCATCAAGAATTTTAGGCATGGGTGATATGCTCACGCTGATTGAAAAAGCACAACAAGATTTTGATGAAAATGAATCAGCTAAAATGGCTGAAAAATTTCAAGAAAATACATTTGATTTTAATGATTTTTTAAGTCAAATGGATCAATTACAAAAAATGGGTCCTATGGAAGATATTATGAAGATGATTCCAGGGATGGCTAATAATCCAGCTATGAAGAATGTTAAAATGGATCCCAAGGATATTGACCATATGCGTGCGACAGTATACTCAATGACACCTAAAGAACGCGAAAATCCAGACATCTTGAACCCCAGTCGTCGACGACGTATTGCTGCTGGTGCAGGTCGTCCAATTGTTGAAGTTAACCGAATGATTAAGCAATTTGGCGAAATGAAGAAAATGATGAAGAAAATGAATAGCGGTAATTTTGAAGGTATGGAAGGGATGCTTGGCAAGGGCGTAACAGGTCGCTTAGCTAAGATGTCTATGAATTCTATGGTTCGTAAGAACAAGAAAAACAAGAAAAAACGTATGAAGAAAAATAAAAACTCTAGAAAATAATCATTAAATAACCAATACTGGTATGGCTTAAGGGACATTTTGATAATTTATTTTAACTGTCAAGAAAAAAACCTTTACAAGCTGATAAATAACTGGTATATTAATTATTGTTGAAGTAGATATCAGGAGGTGTATATTAATGTCAGTAAAAATTCGTTTAAAACGTATGGGTTCTAAAAAGAGACCGTTCTACCGTGTCGTTGTAGCTGATTCACGTTCACCACGTGATGGCCGTTTCATCGAAAACGTTGGTACTTACAACCCATTAACAGAACCACAAACAGTAACACTTGAAGAAGAAAGTATTTTAAACTGGTTGAACAATGGTGCACAACCATCAGATACTGTACGTAACATTCTTTCAAATGCAGGCATCATGAAGAAATTCCATGAAGCTAAATTCTCTAAAAAATAAGGACGATTAAATGACTGAAGCAGAAGTGACAAGTTTAATTTTAACAATTGTCAAACCGCTTGTTGAAAATCCTGATGATGTCCAAATAGGACAGAAACAAGATGATCATTATGTCTATTTTGAATTATCTGTGAATTCAGATGATATTGGCCGTATTATTGGGAAGCACGGACAAGTTGCGCAAGCTATTAGAACAATAATCTATGGTGTGCGTTTAACAAGTTCGAAACGAGTGCGTCTAAACATATTAGATTAAAATAGTAACTCTTGAATGAAGCAGCAATGTTTTGTTTGGGAGTTTTTATTTTACAATAAAAAGGAGTAAATATGGATTATTATCAAGTAGGAACAATCGTCAATACTCATGGAATCAAAGGAGAAGTTAGAGTTATGGCTACAACTGACTTCGTTTCTGAGCGTTTTAAAAAGGGAACCGTCTTGTATCTGTTTGATAAGAGCGGAAAACAAGTTATTTCGTTAACGGTTATGACCTATAGACATCATAAAAATTTTGAACTCGTGACGTTTGAAGGATTACAAGATATTAACCTGGTTGAGAAGTATAAAGGATTAGATCTTAAAGTCGCTGATAAAGGTCTTCGGGAATTAGAAGAAGGTAATTACTATTACCATCAAATTATCGGCTTAGATGTCCAAAATGAAAATGAAGAAAAAATTGGCTCTATTTATGAAATTTTAAGCCCAGGAGCTAATGACGTTTGGGTTGTTAAGCGTCAGGGACAGGGTGATTTATTGTTACCAGTTATTAAAGATGTTATAAAAACTGTCGATATTGATAACAATATTGTAACGGTTGAACTTTTAGAAGGATTGGACGACTAAATATGAAAATTGATGTTTTGAGTTTATTTCCAGAAATGTTTGATGGTCCCATGAAACAATCAATTGTTGGTAAGGCAATTGATAAGGACGTTCTTGATTTAAAAATTACTAATTTTAGAGATTTTACAACTGATAAACAAAATCATGTGGACGATTACCCATATGGTGGTGGTGCAGGTATGTTATTACAAGCACAGCCAGTTTTTGACACTTTAGAAGCTGTTCAAAAGGAATCTGACACAAAAGGTAAAGTTATCCTTTTAGATCCAGCAGGACGTAAATTTGACCAAAATGTGGCTGAAGAATTTGCGAAAGAAGAACATCTAACATTTATTTGTGGTCACTATGAAGGCTATGATGAACGTATCCGCGAACTTGTAACTGATGAGGTTTCACTTGGTGATTACATTTTAACGGGTGGGGAACTAGGAGCCATGGTCATGATTGATGCGACTGTTCGATTGTTACCTGAAGTTTTAGGCAATAAAGAATCTGCTCCCGGAGATTCATTTTCAAACGGCTTGTTAGAATATCCGCAATATACACGGCCAGCTGATTTTAGAGGGATGAAAGTTCCTGAAGTTCTAACAAATGGGAATCATAAATTAATCGATGAATGGCGTCAAAAAGAATCATTGAGACGAACATTTGAGAGAAGACCAGATTTGTTGAAAGATATTCAATTATCTAAACAACAAGTTGAATGGTTAGCTGACATAAAATCTGGAAAGTAAAGGAAATAACCTTTACGCCTATAAAGTAATATGATACAATTTTAAAAGTGGTTAAAAGCCACATAAAATTACGATATTCCGCTGGCATAGTGAATGTGAATGAATTTCTGTTGAAAAGGAGATCCAAATTATGAGTCCAATGATCGCAAAACTTACAGAAGCACAATTACGTACAGATATTCCTGAGTTCCGCCCAGGTGATACTGTTCGAGTTCACGCCCGTGTTGTTGAAGGCACACGTGAACGTATCCAACTTTTCGAAGGTGTCGTTTTAAAACGCCGTGGTAAAGGTATTAGTTCAAGTTACACTGTTCGTAAAATTAGTAACGGTGTCGGTGTTGAACGTACTTTCCCATTGCATTCACCTCGTGTTGCTAAAATTGAAGTTATCCGTCATGGTCGTGTTCGTCGTGCTAAATTGTACTACTTACGTGCCCTTAATGGTAAAGCTGCTCGTATTAAAGAAGCTCGCCGTTAGATTGACGTTGAAAAGCCTTGGTAATCAAGGCTTTTTTATTTGTCTAAAAATTTGGTAGACCTATATAATTGAACCTTGCTTCAAAAAGTCGCATTAAAGTCGCTAAAAGGGGCAGAAAAGGGGCAGAAATTATAAGTTTTCGATTTCTAATTAAAGTTTATAATTAATATTTTCAATAACATATAGATATATTTTTATCAATTTTTTAATTCTTTTTGTGCATTACGGAAAAAAGTATTAATTTAAGAGGCTGGCTTTTTTAAGTTTTTAAAGTATTAACTTAGATTAATATTATAGTTAAATTATTTGAAGTAACATTAAAATTATGATAGCGTTAGATTGTTGTTAATGAAAAAGTATTAAAGTAATAGCTATTTTAATGAAGTTTTGTTCAGTATTATTAGTACCTAATCATATTTATGCTCAGGATACATTTATGAGCCGTGATATAACTAAAGCATATAATATAGGAGTCAAAGAGGGTAAAATTAAGCAATAGGATATGAACTATCAAGAGTTTTATGATTTGTGTAGTTCATCTATTTGGCCTGTATATGAAAATCAAGTTAAGCCGGGTGCTAAAACTACTCTTACTGAAATGATTGCATAAGATGACAAAGCAAAGCATGCGAGCAAGAAAGATTTTTTTCAGCAATATACAAAAAGGGTGCTCATGTTGAGGCATATAGAAAAAAGAAACATTATGGATTGCTTGGCAATTTTAGTAGTCCGTTCAAGCCAAATGATATTCATAAAATAACATCATAATAATCTGAGAGAGGGGTTTTAAAATGAAAGTAATTAAAGAAGCAAGCGGATGGATACTTCGGGGACTACTTCTTTTTAGTGGATTATGTTATGGTGGTCTCATTTATCCAAGTATAGTAATACATGGAAAATTAGCGCCATTTTCATATTATTTTGGAGGCACATTATGGGACGATTTGGCAGTGGTCATGGGATTATTAACATTTTTATTGTTAATAATCCTAGCTATAATGCCTAATAGATATTTAAAACGTTTTTGGAAATATTTTTTTATTATTACAGTGAGTATATTAGTACTTTCACTCCCAGGTGGTGCATTTTTGTTATTAACTATAATTCCTTTGTGGGAACTGATTATTATATTGGTAATAGAATGGGGAATTACATTAGGGCTTTTGTTTATAATCAAAAGCGTAGATTAAATTGGGTCTGCGTCAAATAGTGATGGTGAGACAATAAACGTCTAATCTAATTAAGGGAAATCCAAAAGGATTTCCTTTTTTTAGTTATGAATTAATAAAATTCTTTCAAAAAGATGATGTCAGTTTCCGAAACCGTAACTGCTACGTTTAAGTGTTTTAATTTTTCGATTAAGTCCTTCTATAGGACCGTTTTAATAAGTTGAAGATAAAAATATTTTCAATATAATGTGGATTCTTTATGAAAGTGGTTATTACAGTATCCATTTCACTGTTATTTGGTTGATAGTTTTCTAATAACTGAGTTTTTAAAGATTTATATTCTCTATTTTTATGATCAATTATCTGATTTAAAGTATCTATACGAACACAATCTAAGGCTTTACCAGCCAGTTAAACTAAATGAAAACGATCAATAATTATTTAAGCATTTGGGAATAGTTGATGAATGATACTTTGATATTGAGCATTCAGGTCTACAACAACAGAGGTTACAAATTGTCTTTCTTTTAGAATATATGCATTAAAAAAATGTTCCTTAATAACACTGTTAAAACGATTAGGCAGTATCGCTACAAAATTATGTGTTTCAGCATCAATCGCACTTTGACATGAAGCCCAAATAAAGCGTTGGTTCCGTAATCGCAAATGAAATTCATAGCCATTTACGCTAGAAATTCTAGCATTAACTAAACGTGTTCCATTTTTGATCATAGTTAAATAGCCACAATCTGGGTCTCTTGGAGGTATGTATGTTAATGGTGCATCTATGATATTAACTTTTCTTTTACGTGATACTATTCTAACAAAATCATCGGAAACGTTAATTTTCTTAATATTTTCGTCTTCTGTTCCTAATAGTAATAGTGCGGAATTAATTGTGATCATCAGCATCCCTCGCTTTTGATTATGTTTTGCAACTTAATCATAGCAGGGGCCGGTGGCCTCTTTTTTTGTTTTCAGAATAAAAAACTGGTGTTGATGAATTTTATTTTACCAACACCAGAAAGTGTACACCCTCAAAGTTTATAATTAACATTTTGTTGTTGGGTTACTATTGGTTTATAATAAAAAATAGATAAGGGGGTTATTCAATGAATAAACTATGGGTGACGTTTTCGCAAAAATTGTTAAGAGTTGATTTACGTTTTAAAAAAACTTTTGTTTATCAAGCAATTGAAAAAACATTTGCAATTATCTTACCGTTTATTATTATTGGAAGTTTTAGTATGGCGCTTAGTTCTAGCGTTTTATCAGAACAAGGGTTCTTTAATCAAGTATATAATATTTCATCATGGTTACCTTATGAAAAAATCATAACAAATATATTCGAAATTATTAATACAGTTACAATGAGTTTTATCGCAGTAATGACAGCTTTTTTGAGCGCAAAATACATGACTCGGTCCTTTAAAAAAGATGAACAAATTGCAGGATTCACTGGGGCAGTCGGGATGCTTATTTTGAATTATAATTTATCAAGTTTAAACCCTGATAGTGATCAGGGGACATTCTTGATTCAAGAGTTAGGTGTTAAAGGGATTTTTATCTCACTGATTTTGGGGGTCTTTGTAGGATATATCTTTAAATGGTTTTCACCTAAAAATAAGCAAGAAAAAGTAGATCAATATACATTTATTTCTCGTGGTTTAGAGAGTCTGTTGCCGATAGTGATAATATTGGGGATTTTAATTGGACTAGTCATGTTAGTTTCATTGGTTAATCAAATCGGTGTGAATGGTCTCTTATATTCTATGTTTAGATTAACAGAAGTTAAATCAAGGCATTTAATTATAACTATTTTATTTTTATCCTTTTTCAATACTGTTTTATCTGGTATAGGAATTTCTGGTTCTTTAGGAATTGCACAAGGCGGCTTAGATGATACTTCGGTTGTCAGTAACTTAAGTTATGCGTTAAAGCATGGCACGTCTTTTGGTGTACCTTTTCCTATCTCTATACATACAATTTATGACAGTTTTGGTAGCTTTGGTGGAACAGGAATGACCTTATCTTTAATTATAGCAATATTGATAATGTCTAAAAATAAAAATAGTCGTAAAATAGCAAAAATATCAATTATTCCAAGCTTTGTGAATATTAATTTTCCATTGATGTTTGGGTTACCAATTATTTTAAATCCTATTTTAATGGTTCCGTTTATCTTATCACCCATCGTTTCAATGTTGATTGGGTACTTCTGTATTTACTTTAAGTGGATACCTCCAGCAGTTTACAGCTTACCTGAAACGACTCCAGCACCATTAATGGCATTTTTAGGAACTGATGGGTATTGGAGTACATTAGTTGTATCAGGAATTGTGCTTATTATTACAGTTTTAATTTATATGCCGTTTGTAAAATTAAATAATAAGGCAATGAATATTGATGGAGGTAAGCTAAATGAAAAATAAACGGAAAATAGTTAAATACGTGTTTATTTGGATAGCTATCTTAGCTTGTTTTTTAGCTGTTATCGTACCGGCAAATACATGGAACACTAAAAAGGTCAAAACAAGCCGAATTATTCATAATTCAAAGTTAAATCCAGTTATTTTAATACCAGGAAGCAGTGCAAATCAAGATCGATTTGATGAATTGATTGATGTTTTAAATACTTCAACAAATCGAACGCATAGTTTGTTAAAGATAACGGTTCAGAAAACTGGAAAACTTAAAATTACTGGTAAAATAGCTAAACGAGATATGCAACCTTTCATAGTTGTTGGTTTTGAAGATAATTCGAATGGCTATAATAGTATAAAAAAACAAGCTAAATGGTTTGATATAGCGTTTACGTATCTTGCTGATAAATATAAATTTAATCAATTTAATGGTATCGGGCACTCTAACGGAGGTCTTATTTATACGACATTTTTAGAAGAATATTTTGATGATAAAGCGGCCTCAATTAATACGTTAATGACGATAGGTTCACCATATAATGGTGAAGAAACTAATCAGAGTACAAGAACACAGATGTTAGCGGATTTTGTAAAGAATCGAAAAAAAATTCCAACTAACTTAGTGTTGTACTCGATTGCTGGAACAGATAATTACAATAATGATGGAATTGTTCCATATCAAAGTGTTAATGCCGGAAAATATATTTATCAAAATCAAGCGAAATCCTATACAGAAATAACTGTCACAGGAAATGAATCGGAACATTCTGATTTACCACAAAATAAGCAAATTGTTGCTTTAATTGAACAGTATATTATTGCTTCCCAAAATTCTAAAAATAGTGGACCAGATGATAAGAAAATTTAGAGTAGTGCTTGATTATTATTGTGATGAACTATGTATAGTTGCACATTGTAAAAATAGTCTTAATGATCTTAAATATGTACAGTATATCAATTAAACAGACAATGTCGATGGCGAGTGTTGTATTTAATTATTGAAAGTAGTATAAAATATAGGCCTTTGTTAACTATTGCTGATCAATGATATTAAAAAAGTTCTAATCGCTAAGTGATTAGAACTTTTTTGTATGAATTTTAAGAGTATAAAGTGGTTTAGTTCAAAATTTATAAACATTTTGAAAGCTAATGCGCTATATAAAATGTATCTATGACAACAAATAAGTTGGGAAAAAATATTTAACTAGTTTGGGCGGGGTTTCATAATGATATGTCTAAAAAAACTGGCCAATTCCATAATGAATTAACATGGTTATTAAACCAATGATAATATTTCGTATAATGGCAACTTTAATTTTACCATCACCTAATTTGGAGCTAATAAAGGCAGTTAAAGCTACAGCTACTGAAACCGCAATAATTGTACCTATCATTTTCCAATTGTTTGGTAATATAATAATGGCAAGTAGTGGGAAAATACCACCTAAAGCTGCAGAGATTAGTGAGGAAAAAGCGGCATCCCAAGGGTTCATATAGTGTCCTAATTCGAGACCGTATTTAACATTAATAATCGTTTCTAGTGGCTTTTTTTGCATTAATTCTGTAGCAATTTCAAAAGAGGTTTCTTCAGAAACGCCCTTAGCCGTATAAAAATTTTGAACATCATGAATTTGATCAGTACGACTCGTAATCATACGCTGTTTTTCGACGGCAACAGCTGCTTTTTCGGTGTCACTTTGTGAACTGACAGAGGCATATTCGCCAGCTGCCATAGAAAATGCGCAAGCTATTAGATCAGTTAACCCAGCGATGAAAATAATGAAATTATCTGTTGTAGCTGCTGCAACACTGAACAGGACACCTACAACAGTTAAAATACCATCATTAGATCCTAGTATACCTGCACGAAGTGAATTAAGTTTTTCATCCATTGTTTTGTATTTTTTTTGTTTAATTTTGGTTTCAGATGTCATGAAATTAAGTGTCCTTTCCTAATGAGCAAATAAAGTACCAATAAAGTAAGTGACTAGCATTGTTAAAATACCAGAAATAATATTACGAATAACTGATTTTGTCCGATTTGAGTTACCCAAAGTTGCAGCACTAAATCCTGTGATAGCTAGTGCAATAATGACAGAAATAGATGTGGCAATGACCTTAAATTCAGCAGGGAATAAAGTAATTGCAAGTAGGGGCAGCAATGATCCAATCGGAAAAGAAATCATTGATGCAATCGCAGCCGCATAAGGATCCGTATAGACGTTAGGATCAAAGCCATATTTTTCACGTACAATAGTATCTAATGGGTTAGCCGACATCATTTCATCTGTAGCTTTTAATGCTAAGGATGAAGAAATACCTGTTTTAAAATATTTTTGATAAACATAATTATATTCCTTATCATAATTATGTTTTAGATTGTACTTGGAATTGGCAGTAGCAACTTCTTGCGAATCTTTTTGGGTACTTACAGAAACATATTCTCCCATAGCCATTGAGACAGTACCGGCAAGCATACCAGCAATACCTGAAATGAAAATAGAAAAATTATTGTTCGTAGCGCCAGCGACACCAATGACAATCCCAGCAACGGAAAGAATACCATCATTAGCTCCCATAACACTAGCTCTTAAAACATTTATTTTCTGAGATAAAGATAATTTTTTAGACATAACTCTCTCTCCTTTGTTATAATGATTCTAAATATATAATCATTATAAATCAATTCAATAGATAAAGTCCACATATTTTATGAAATATGAGATAATGAACAGAGTGAATTAAGAAAATGGGGGTCGTTAAATTGATCGATAAAAATCTTGACCAGGCTTTAGAAATTTTAAAAGAACGTGGCGTACGTATAACACCACAGCGTAAAATAATTCTTGAATATTTAGTAACGCAACATAACTACCCATCTGTTGAACAAATTTTTAACGGAATTAAAGATGGAAGCGTAGGGTTAGGCATAGCTACCGTTTATAATACGTTACAAATATTAGTTGCTCAAAAATTAGTGATAGAATTGTCTAATGGCGATGATGGTAAAATGCGCTACGATTATTTTGGTATTCCACATTATCATGCTATCTGTCTTAACTGTGGCAAAATAACAGATATATTTACAGAATTAACTTTTCATGAGGCAGAGCAAGAGGCGGAAAATAAAAGTGGTTATATAATTGAAAGTACACATGTCGAGACGTTTGGATATTGTCCAGAATGTCAAATAAAACTGGGTTTAACAGAAAATAAATAATATATATCAGTAGATAAAATAAGCTTTAAAAATATGGTTGGTAGTACCAATTTGTAGATAGTACCCATTTTACATAAAGGTTACAGCTGTACAAAATCAGATGTCACACCTTTAGTATAAATAATTAAAGAGTTATATTATTAAGTTTTTGCGTTATACAAACTAATATTTCCACAAAAAAAGCAGAACTTATAGTTCTGCTTTTTTTGTGGAAATATTTAAGTAAATGACCAAGGCACAAATTTCACACAGTAAGATTAAAATTGTCATTGGAACATAAGAATGATCCCCCATAATCCCAACGAATGGAGAAAGAATACTTCCAACTAGATTCATACCAACACCAAGTATGGCAGAAGCACTTCCTGCGTGTTGCCCTTGTTTCTGCATAGCTAATGAGAAGGCCGTTGTATTTACGATACCAACCATTGAAACAATTAAAAATAAACTGATGAGCACTAGTAATAACGAGTTACTAATAAATAATGAGGTCGTTAATAGTAGACTACCAAGTAAGGCAAGGTAAACACCTAATTTTAGACCAGTCTGTTCAGAAAAAGTATCTGAAATTCGTGAACTTAATTGAGACATTATAACGATACCTAAACCATTAATTGCATAGACTAAACTGAACATATTAGAGGATAGACCAAAAAGATTTTGTAAAACAAATGATGATCCAGAAATATAACAGAACATTGCACCTGAGATAAAGCCTTGAATTAGAGCATAACTCAAGAAAAATTTATCAAAAATTAAACTTTTAAGAATTTTTTTCGTTGAATCACCAGTATTTGATTGCGACTTCTCTGGCACAATCTGGTTAGTTTCTGGTAACGTCACTAATACAAGAAGAAATAAAAGAAAACCAATTACAGTTAAGATAACAAAGATACCGCGCCAAGATGTGAATTTTAGAATAAAACTGCCAAGTATGGGCGAAATAATCGGGAAAATTCCATTAACAGCCATTAAGAGCGAGAAAAAACTGGTTAATTTTTTTCCGGTGTATAGGTCTCTAGCAATTGCTCGAGAGATTACAAGACCAGCAGATCCCGCTAAACCTTGCAATAACCGGATAATAACCAAAATTGTTATATTCTGACTTGTTGCTGCGATGATAGAGGTAACAGCGAACAAGATGAGTCCCAAAAGTAATGGCTTTCTACGGCCAATTTTATCACTGTAGGGTCCAACTATTAATTGGCCAAGCGCCAATCCAAGTAAACAAGTCGTAATCGTCAACTGGGTAAGCGATGCAGTTGTATGTAAGTGTTGTTGAATAACTGGTAATGCTGGTAAATACATGTCCAATGATAATGGACCAAAAGCACTTAATGTTCCTAATAAGAAGGTTAAAAATAATTCATGTTTTTTAGGATTTTTAAAATAAGAAAAAACCAACAAATTCACGTCCTTTTAAATGATTAATAAATATACCATAGAATAAATATTAATAAGTTACAATAGTATTGTTAAAATTTTGGTCTATCAATATAAGTTGCTTAGGTTTATGCGTTAATCGATTTAACAATTCAGGTACTTCTAATGAAGATAAATGTGAATTGATTGGGAGACTATCTTTATTATTTTCCAATAAATCGGTCAGTGAATAGCTATTTTGGGTAGACAAATTAAAATCGCCTAACTTATTTTCTATATTTACCAAGATATATTTCTCAGGATGCCTTTTAATTCCTACAGAAGTAGCATCATTTAATGAAATCACTTCTGAATCAGGATAAAAATACGTCAATAATTGGGAGGTTGGCTTATCTAGTACGATTATTTTTTCTAACTTGTTAGCTACTGTCGCTAACTTATGAATTAAATAAAGATTTTCGTTGGCAACGTTAATAGCAGTTAATTCTTCGACTTTTAAAAGTTTAATGAGATGATCTAGAATCGTAATTTCAGTGTAGTAATTAGTATCTGTTGTGTCGACAGTATTTAAAATTAGAACATCTAAAGGTAGTCGGTTTAAGTCGTGAATCCATTTCTTCGTTCTCTTTTTATGAGGTCCAGCTAAGCGAGTATCACCAGCTAAGAAGGAGTACTTCTGCTTTTCATCTTCTACTAAAAAAGCTAATGAACCCGTGTGTACTGAATCTGATAAAAAACCAATCACTGTAAAATCTCCAATAGTTAGTGCGGTGTTAATCGGAATAATTTTGTAATTTAAGTGTGTTTCACTAATTTTACCTAGTAAGACAAATTGTTGTTTTAATTCAAATGCCTCTTTGGATAAATAGATAGGTAATTTTTGCATCATAGAAGATTCAAGAATTTTTTCATGGATATCTATTGAGAAGTATGAAAGAAAAAGAGCGTCTGCTTGTTCATTTAGTTGTGAATTAACGTTAAATTGAAAGATTGAATGTGAACTTTTAAATTGTGAACTACTATCAAATAAGTTGTTTACTATACTAATTTTGGTCATTATATTCCTCTCTTTCTAATTAGAACTATCATACCATGATGAACCTGAGTCGTCATGCTTGTCTAAAATAATCAGTGGTGTACAATGTAATTATTAAATAAGAAAGCTGGTAATTTCATGTATTTAAAAATAAGTGAAGACGCAAAAAGCAAGATTATGAAACTTATGGGTAATGATTCAGAAATCTTGCTTGATTTTGACGATGGTGTTGGTGCTTTATCAAATGAAGGAACATGTACGTTAGATTCAAGCTTTAGAATGTTAGTAATTGATGACCAGAACGATAGCAAGGCATATGATGGAACAATTGATTCAGATTTAGGTCCCATTAGAGTAAAAGGGTACAGCAAAACTTATATGGATGAGAACATGCAACTTGTCGTTAATGAACGATTCAACAGTTTAGCATTACATGGAGATAATTCAGGACTATTAACAGGTAATGTTAGCTTAGAAAGTCTTGTTAAAAACTAATAAAAAATCGTAAACAATAAAAATTGTTTACGATTTTTTTTAGTTTATTTTTTAATTTTTCTCTCATAACGTGTGTAGTAAAGGAAAGCAACTAGTCCAGAAAGGACAGGACCAGATATCATCCAGAGAGCATTACTTAATGTATCGCTGATAACAGTGAAAATAATTCCAAAGGCTAAAACTAACCAGACGACAATAGTAATAATATTTGTAAGTGTTCTATTCTTATAAACTTCAAAAGGTCGATTTAAGTCTTGACGTTTTTTAAAGAATGGAAATGCACCAATTAAAAATAGATAAGGTACAGAAGTTGAGATATTTCCCATTAACGTTAATTTTGAATAGAATAATGTTGAATTTGAACCTCCAAATGAAACAGCCATGATAATGACAATAACGACGGCAGCTTGAATCCACATTGCAAATTCAGGCATACTATGCTTATTTAATTTCGTCATTTTTGCTGGCCAGATATCCTTAGGTGTTCCAAGAATAAATGATTTGAGTGGTGAGTAAATCAAGACGAAGAATGCACCTGTATAAGCCATGAACATACTTAAACCAGTAATTCTAGCAAGTGTATGACCAAAAATTGTCGAAGCACTTGCGCTCATACCAAAGCTTTGACCTGCAAAATTACCTAAGTTTTCCATCAATATGTAAGAGATGTTACCTAAGTTGGCATTTTGACCACCAAGTTTACTCCAGTTTGTACTAACACCCCAGAAGAAGATTGAGATTGAGTAAGCAAAAAGAATTAATAAAGTGGAAATGATTAAACCCTTTGGAAAATTTTTCTTAGGATTTCTAATACTATCTGTAACACCACTAACTGATTCCATACCACCGTATGCAAAGATGGCAAAAACAATAAATGAAATTAGGGCGATAGGTGATTGATAGCTAGGATTTCTAGAAGTTATAATACTTGTCATACCATGCCATGGTTCTTGGAGTGCACCATGATTAACAATTAAAATAACAATACTTAATAGTAAAAAGATAGCATTTAAACCTAAAATAGCAATACCACCAACTGAAGAAATCTTGGCAATACTACTGATACCTCGACTAGCGACAAAGGTAACTAGCACAATCCAAAGAATTGCAAGAATACCGATAGTTTGTGTTGAAGATAGGCCAAAGATAGCCCAAGATTGTGTTTGATCACTTCCAGAAAAAATTGTTGAAAGTGGAATCCAAACTTTAGATGCAATTGATACCATCCAGACAATCCATGCAAAAAGCCAAATAAATGTTCCTGTGAAAGCAAGTTTGGGGCCAATTGATTCAGCTAACCAAGAATAAATGCCACCTTTTGATTCATTTAAAGCTGAACCATATTCTGCAAACATCAAAGCAGTTGGTAAGAAAAAGAAGAATGCTGCTAAAACGTACCAGATAATACTAGCGTAACCCATTTGAATAAAGGCGACGGGAGTATTTGCAAATCCAAAAATAGTTGTAAAAATCATTAAAATGAAACTTGTTAGGGAAATTTTCTTTTGTTTGTCCATAAGACTTTTGTAATTCCTTTCGGTTTCTTATATTTATAAGTTTTGGTCAGTTTTAAAATTTAATGGTGATAGGTCAGTTGATAATGTAATTAGCTGACTAATTAAGGCCTTAACCTTGATTTCAGCAGCTTCAGTAATTTTTAGATTTTCTTCAGTTAAAAAATCTGTTAGGTCTGTACCACTTTTAGAAATTGCCTCTGTTTGAATCCGTTTTACGGAGGCATTGAATTGGATAATTAAATCTTTTTGGAGATCTTTCAGTAATGAGCTAAATTCTAAGTAATGTGAATCAACCAAAATACCTAATTGTTTATATAACCAGTAAGCAGATTTGTCATCATATACATCGGTACCAATTTTATAATTCTCCGGTGTATCCGTAATACCAGCAAAGAAAGGTACATAAGCACTTTGAGCCGTAACACCCATTGATAGCCAATGGATACCACCAATTTCAAAAGGTAAATCAGGTCTAATTTGTAAAATATGAGACTCTTGTGTTTTTGCTAAACTAATGGGTCTGAATTTATGTTTATCACTGATTGAACCAGTTCCAATCGGATCATATTGAGTTCCTTGGAAATGTGAGCCAAGAATTTGTTCTAAATCTTCACGTTGAATTAAATGATCAGCCTGACGAATGAACGGTAAATTCATACTCATAGGATCTTGTGAAGCAACTGATGGTGTTAAAAGTAATTGGCCATACCAAACTCTTGGTGTGCTGTAAATGGCATCAGATTGATCATGAGTTCCAAAGATATCTCTAAAATTAAATGAATCTTTTTGGTTATTTAAATGATTATCAGAAACAAATTTCTGAATACCAGAACTAAACATAAAATTAGCGGAATCAGTAAAGTTAATTTCTTGAATAGCTAGTTGGTTGGCAACAACTGCATAAGAATCATCCGGAATACGTTGCGCAACCCAATGGTGACCGGTTGCAATTTCCATATACCAAACATCTTTTTGATCAGAGAACAAGACACCATTTGTTTCACTTGAACCGTATTTTTCTACTAATGATCCAAGGTAACTAACACCTTCTTTTGCGGAGTGAATATAGGGAAGAGTAATTGTTACAATTGCTTCCTCACCAATTCCGTTTTCAGTTAGTAAGGGATCGTAACTGAGAACCCGGCTATTAGCGTATGCACTTTCAGTAGCGCTCATAGCCACACCATATTCATTAAAGCCATCTTCTTCAAAAACACCAAATTTTGGTGTCCATTCAGGAGTAGCTGAATATTTACCACGAATTTTTGGTAATGGCATTTTAAAGTGATTATCTGGTGATTCAAATAAAGGTGATTGTTCAAATTCTGTATGAGCATGAATAACAAAATGTTTTGGCCATGCTGTTTTTGCATCTTCATTACGGCCAATAAAAGTCGACCCATCTGCAGTTGCTTTAGAACCAGCTAAAACACTTGTACATGCTGAAAAATTAAAAGGGTCTGTCGTCATGGATATTTCTCCTCCCAGTAAATAAATTTAGATATTACCATTTTATCATTTAATTGCTATTTTTAAACGCCATTTGTAAATAAATATTCGTATTTAACCGGTTACGCTGTATAAGGTTAGTTTAATAGAAATTTAAAATGAGAGATTACTCATTTTATTAATATTATTGTTTAATAAAAGGTAAAATGAAAAGAGTCACATATAATAGGAGGGAGATTTATGAAGTTATCAATTTCTGATAAAAATAAACGACTAGTTATAATTGTATTTTCGGGATTATTAATTGCATTATCCCTTAATTTCTTTCTGATTCCAGGAAATATTTTTGGAGCTGGTGCCAATGGTATTGCCCAATTACTTTCTGCTATTTTTTATGATCTATTTCATATTAAAATTGGTACTGGATATCTAATTATGTTAATAAATATTCCAATTGGTATATTAGGCTGGTATAAAGTAGGACGTTCATTTACATATTATAGTGTACTGACCGTCGCTTCTTCATCTCTCTTTACGGTAATTTTACCCGTTCATCAATTATCAACTAATCCATTAATGGCAGCATTATTTGGTGGTGTAATAAGTGGTATTGGGGTTGGATTAGCATTAAAATTTGGTTTTTCAACTGGTGGGATGGATATCATCGCACTTGTTCTAGCTAAAACGACAGGTAAAACAGTCGGTTCATTAATGTTATCAACAAATATGATTATTATTTTAACGGCTGGATTTTATTTCAGTTGGGAAAGTGCTTTGTATACAATTATTTCTAATTATGCTATGTCTAGAGTTGTCGACGACATCCATACATCGCATCAAAAGTTAACAGCATTTATTGTTACAAAAGAAGCAGATTTAGTTGTTGGAGCGCTCCAAAAATCATTAATTCGTGGAATTACAGTTATTGACTCAAAGGGCGCTTTCTCAAATGAAGAAAGTAAAGTTTTGATGTTAGTTATTACACGTTATGAATTATATAATTTAAAAATGACAATTAGTGATGTTGATCCAAATGCATTTATGAACTTAGTTAATACCGCTGATATTGAAGGCAATTTCCTAAACTCAGACCAACAAGAATTATTAAGAAAAGGGCAATCAACTAAATAAAAAGGAGATTCGTTATGCCAATTATAAATATTGATTTAATTGAAGGTCGTTCACAAGAACAACTTAAAAATTTAGTTAAAGATGTGACTGAAGCTGTTTCAAAAAATACTGGTGCACCTACAGAGCATATCCATGTAATTTTAAATGAAATGCGTAAAGATCGTTATAGTGTCGGTGGTATTCTAAAAAGCGACGAAAAATAAATATCATTAAATATGACTTCTGGTATATTCCAGAAGTCATTTTTTATAAAAAAATAACAGACCATTACTGATCTGTTACTAATTAACGATTATTTAGCTAAATTTAAATAATTTTTTAAGTAATGAGCAAGCCCATTTTCTTGGTTATTTAAAGAGGTAACATCATTGGCTAGACCTCTAATTTCAGAAGTACCATTTTTCATTGCCACACCCCAGCCAGCATATGAAAGCATTTCTTTATCATTACTTTCATCACCAAAAGCAACGATATCTTTTTGAGAGATACCATAGTAATCTGCTAGATAAGAAACACCAATTGCTTTTTGAATCCCTTTTGAAACAACTTCTAGAACAGGTTTTGGTCCGCCCCAAGTGTTGACTTCGATAACATCACCATATTTTTCAAGTAGTCTAGATGTAATTAATTGTTTTTTATCTTGATCGACAAACATCGTAATTGATGTCGGATCATGTTGTAAATTTTGTTTATTAAGAATTTGATTTGATCTTAAAACTTGTGGGAAAAAGCCTTTCACTAGCTGACTTGCATTGTCAGCCAATAACATATTTTTTCCTTCGGCTGCTAACATGTTAATACCTAATTCTTTTCTAGCGTTAAGAATATCAAAAACAATATCTCGATTAATTGTATATTCGTATGATTTATCCCAATTTTTATGTGGAATATGTGCCAGGGCACCATTAAAATTAATCATTGGAGTTGTTAACCCTAATGAATCATAAATTTGTTTTGAGATACGATATGGGCGTCCCGTTACAATACTGACAATGTGTCCTTCAGCTGTTGCTTGAGTAAGTACTTTTTTTGTTGTTGAACTAACTTCTGCATTATTATTTAAAGTTGTGCCATCTAAATCAATTGTAATTAACTTTTTGTTCATCGTTATTGTTCCTCCATCAACTTAACTTATGTGTAGTAAGATTTACAGTTTTTTATCTTAGTTAGTTCAGGATAGCATTTGAGTATGCAGTATTCAAACGTATTTAACCTTTTTTTATCTATTGTTATAAAATCGTATCTTTAATTTAATCCGGCTTCATAGTAACTTTGGCGCCGTATAACATTATTTTTTAGAAAAAGTAAAGAGTTCAGTAACATTAAAACAATAGATTGCAATGCTAAAATAGAAACGATAAACTAGTAATATTAGCTATTCAAGAGAGGATTAATCCTATGAGTGAAAGACGAAGTGCAGAAATAATTAAGCAAGATATTTTGACACATTTAGAAAAAGTGATGGATCCTGAATTGGATATGGATATTATTAATTTAGGTTTAGTATATGAGATTGAATTAGACAATGACAATAATTGTAATGTACAAATGACTTTAACCACTATGGGTTGCCCGTTAACAGGTGTTCTATCTGATTTAGTCGAAGATGCGTTAAAGCCAGTGCTAGAAATAAAAAAAGTAACTGTACAATTTATATGGAGTCCAGCCTGGTCAATTGAACGTATGTCTAGGTATGCAAAAATGGCACTCGGTGTCCATTAAAAGTTAGGGGGAAATTAAATTGATGATGCGAAGAAGATACATATTTATAGTAGCTATCTTACTACTTACATTCTTTACCACATTTTTATTTTTTAAGATGCAGGAAAAAGATTTAATCACAAAATTAGATAATCATAATCTATCTAAAAATGCATATGTTCTTAAAACAAAAGAACAAAATTTAGATAAATATAATACAACGTTAGCAAAATCAGAAAAAATTTCTGATTTTCAAATTCATTATCAAGTAAAAAACAAAAAAAATATTTCTTATTTTTATGCGAAGGGTAGTTATGATAAGCCACCAATGGTTTCTGGAACTTTTTTCTCAAATAATGATTTTTTATCTGAAGTTCCGGTAGCAGTAGTTGGTCGAAATATTGAAAAAAAATTATACTCGCCATTTCATCAGCAGTATTATAAATTAAATGGGCAATACGTTTCTGTCATCGGTATTATGGGTGATAAATACAATTCTGAGTTGGATAATCAAATTTTTATTGCAATGTCAACTGCAGACATAAGTAAATTGAAGGCAAATAATACAAATATTATTCTTGATTCAAAGCATGTCGTGACTAAGAATGTGTTAACGACCGAATTAACTAATACAACAGTTTCCAAACAGGTTAATGATAATTTAATTTTAACTAATAACTCATGGATTAGTCGACATTGGCAACAAGCGGTGGGCTTAATGGCTGTTATTGCTAGTGTTATGGTCGCAACTTATATTTGGATTGTTGGTGTTAGTAAACAAATTCGTAATCAGAAATTTATCAAACAATCAAAAAAAGTTATTATTTGGAATAACTTGCTAATTTACATGGGATCATTCTTAGTTGGTGGCTTAATAGGAACTGCGATTGGTCAGTCACAATTTTCGATTAAAACAAATATGATAGCTCTGTATGAGTTCGAAGGTACTCTATTTATCGTTGCTTCCGTTGTTTTCTACTTTGTTATCCGTAGAAGAGTTAATAAACGTAATAATTAATAAAAACGCCAAATCAGTTAGATTCATTATCTAACTGATTTGGCGTTTTTTATGTAAACATGATTATATTTGATTTTTAAAATTTTGTAACTCAGGTGATAAAATCATTCTAATTTTTGTTAAATCACTTAAATTTTTGGTGCCAAGTAACAGCATAAGCATGTTAATTTTTGATTGATAATCTGATATGGTATTTGTTAGCGCATCTTGACCTTGTTTATTGAGAATGTGTAAGAATGCACCAGAGATACCAACACTTTTAGCGCCTAAAGCGAGACATTTAACAATATCTAATGGGGTACGAATACCACCAGAGGCAAAAATTGTTAAGCCTGTTTGCAGAGATTTTGTATCAATGAGACTTTCAGCTGTAGTTAAGCCCCAATCCTCTAGAAAGGAGAAATCTTTAGCATGTCTACGTTCGTTTTCAATCATGGCAAAATTTGTGCCGCCACGACCAGAAATATCAACATAACGTACACCAATATCAGCTAATTGTTGAACCGTTTTATGAGACATCCCAAAACCAACTTCTTTAACAATAATGGGTACTTCAAGCTTATTTACGATTGTTTCAATATTCTTCAACCAATAAAACTCACGTTCACCTTCTGGCATAATAATTTCTTGAGCGGCATTAATATGAATTTGTAGGGCGTTTGCTTCAATCATATCAACGGCTCTTTTTGACTGATCTAGTGTTGCATTGGCGCTTAAATTAGAAAAAATGAGACCATTTGGATTCTTTTCACGAAGTATTTTAAATGTATGAGCCTTAGAAGGGTCTTTTAAGGCGATACTTTGAGAACCTGTCGCGATTGGTGTATTTGTGATAGCTGCAACTTCGGCTAATTGTTGATTTAAAATACCCGTTTGTTCACTGCCACCAGTCATAGCATTAATATAAAAGGGCGATTGAAACGAGAAATTTGGAAGCTCAACGCTAGATTGAATATCATTAATAGAAAGTTCAGGTAAATTTGAAGGAATAAGCTTGATCTCATTCAATTGATTTTTTGATTCCGTATTGAATAATTTTTCGGCGATAAATACGTGTTCATCTTTTCTGTGACTTTGAATTAAATTATCGTCTTTAATCATAAAAAACTCCTTATCCTATAAGGTCACTTTGATATCCAAAGGTTGAATATCATTTTGTGCCCAATCTTTAAATAATTCAGTACGATTTGTTTCAGAGGTTGCTAATGCAATACCGCAATCACCACCGCCAGCACCTGATGTTTTTGCGGCAGCATGTTGGGATTCTGATAAATTACAAAGGGAAGTTAATGATTCGGTTTCAATTATTACCTGACTAGCATCGGCTAATTGTTGTAAAATCATTCGATTATTTGTAATTTCTTGTTGAATAATGATGGAATTGTTTAATTTAAAGCCATCAATCATTGCAGTGACACATTTTTTTGAATCTTCTAAAAATTCAGAGTAAGTCTTTTTTTGTTTTGCTTTAAAAAGGGCCATCTTATCAACAAAAATGGAAGTTGAAGCTGGAGAGCCAGTCCAACCGATTAATAATTCTAAATCTTTAGGTTGCGGTAGGCGTTGGACAGAAAGCATAGGCCAATCCATAGATAAAAGTTCGGTTAGTGGCGTACCTTGTCTCATAATTTTTAACCATTCTCGATCAAATGAATAATAAGCAATCCATCCGCCATAAACACTAGCGGCAATATCTCCGAGTGAACCATTTCCTTGAACATCTAGGTGAGCCATTGCTGATAATTTAAATAGAGCGTTATCCGTTAATTTTAAATTATAAAATTGTGAAACGGCACGAACGGTTGCTACGGTAACCGCAGCAGAACTGCCCAAACCATATTTTTTACCATCAGTACTATCTAAATCACTATCAATATTGACATGATAATTAACCATCTGTTTTCCGATGGATTGTGCATATAATTCGGTTAAATGAATCGCCGATAATATGTAGTGAAAGGGGTTATCTCGATTATCAAAAATAATTTTTGTCCCTTGACGATACCAAGATAAAGAATTTTCTTGGTATTGTTTAGATGAAATACTACCTGTTTCTTTACTCTTTTTAATTGTTACAGTTACAAACTGATCAATAGCAACAATAATTGCTGGTGATCCAGGTTCAACAATTGCGTATTCTCCTGCAATATAAAGTTTTCCTGGTGCTTTAGCGGTGATCAAATAGCTCAATTCCTTTCAATATGGATAACACTAAATAAGTGTCGCTCCAGGTCCAGGCTTGGCAACCAAAAGATTTTTTGCACCAAAAAGTGGACTTAATTTATTTAAAATATAAGGTGTTTCAGTTTTGGAACAAATTATTTTAACATTTGGACCAGCATCCATTGTGAAGTAACAGGTAATACCTTCTTGACGCAAGTCACGAATAGCATCCATAGCACGTATGCTGTCAGGATTAAAATAAGTAAAGCTGGGATTAGCGCTTAAAGTTGTTGCGTGCATTTTCATTGCATTATTTTCAGCAATTTGACCAACTTTTTCGAGGTTTTTCTCTATAATAGCCTTTTTCATATCAATTAAATCACGTTCAGAAGATTTAACCCATTCATTGTAGAAAGGTGATGTGTCCACGGAATGTTGCATTCCAGAACGAGAATCAATCGCTTTTTCATGACTATTAATCATAATAGCAATCATTTGAAGATCCCAATCAATCGTTTCTTCAATCGGTATAGCAAAGGAGTCTTCATCATTGTGACCTTTTTCCCATTCAACTAGGCCACCAAAAATAGAGCGACTAGCTGAACCAGAACCACGACGTGCTAATCGTGATAAATCGCGTTTATTTAAATTTAAACCAATTGCTTGACTAGCAGCAAGCGCAAGTGCAGCATATGCGCTCGCTGATGACGCAAGTCCTGCTGAAGTTGGAACGTGATTTATTGATTCTACTTTAGCGTAAATATTTTTTTGTGCTTGATTACGAACAATATCTAAAAAGGCTGATACTTTGTTATCCTTTTTTTGTTTAGAATTTAGAAAGAAGGTATCTTCAGTTAGCGTATCGTCAAAAGTTACCGTAGTATCGGTATAAAAATGATCTAACGTTAAGGATAGGCTATTGTTGTAAGGAATAATTAAATCTTTATTTTGTTTACCCCAGTATTTAATGAGTGCAATATTAGTATGGGCGCGAGCTGAAATTTTATTTTTCAATATGTTGTGACTCCTTTTTAAGGGGTTGAATCCAAGTTGCAATGGCACCATTACGATTTAAGAGATGGCTTAGATTTAAAGCTTCTTCGGGTGTTTTAACTAGGGCTATCATACAGCCACCGCCACCACCACCGGTAAGTTTGGCACCTAAAGCGCCATTTTCTAGACTTGTTTTGACAAGTGCATCTAATTTGGGATGACTAACACCTAAAGATTTTAGTAAATGATGAGCCCTAGATAATGTGTGTCCTAAACTTATAGCATCATCTGTCGCAATTTGTGCCTTAGCCATACTTGTTAATTGACCAAGTTCGGAAATTATTTTTTCAGTAACGTCAGGACTTGATAAGACGCGATCACGAACTTGACCAACAGTTAAACCCGTTTGGCCCTTGATTCCCGTATCAGCAATCACTAAGGTTGCCTCTATGTTTAATGGGACAGGGTAAGCCTCTTGGTGCTTAATGAACCAAATGGGATCGCGGCTACTGGTTGTTGCGGCATCGATACCACTTGGAGAACCATGTGTGGTTGTTTCAGCGATATTGGCAATAAGTAGAAGTTCATCGCGTTCGATTTTCGTATCAAAAAAAGCGTACAAACTTCGAATTATGGCAATAACTGTGGCAGCGGAAGAACCCATCCCTCGTTCAGATGGGATGTCACTTTCAATCGTTAATTTAAATGATTGATGTCGTTTATTCAATGATTTTAAAATGTACTGGATAACTTGCTTAATGCCACGCATATTCATGGGAACATTTTTCAGTTCACCACTATAAAAACGACTTGTGATCCATTGTTTATCTGCCATTGCTTCCGTTAAAACTGATATTTTAACATTTGGTAAAGGGAGGGCAATAGCGGGTTGGCTATAAACAACAGAGTGTTCGCCGATTAATATAATTTTAGCATGGCTAGTACCAAGAAATTTTGCTTCTGTATTATCTGACAAATTGTTCAAAAAAAGAGTCCTCTCTAGATGAATTTACTTCCATTATCATACCTTAAAATTGTCGTTATAGCTATAATGGACTGGATGAACTTTGAGAATTTATAATGATTTAGTTTTTGGCATATGATTCTTTAATCAATATGGTAAAATAAACATAAATGCGTTAACTTAAAAAGACTGGTGATAAACTTCAATGAATAAAAATACGATTTATGCTGTAGTGGATATTGAAACGACGGGAACAAATCTTAAAAGTGGCGATCGAATGATCCAATTTGGTTGCGTTTTAGTTCAAAAAAATCAAATAATAAATTCTTTCTCGTTTGATATTAATCCTGGTATGGCAATTCCGAAAGTTATTACAGAATTAACAGGGATTACAAACCGTCAAATCAGAAAGGCTGCCTATTTTGAAGACGTCGCCGCAACGATTTACGCGATTCTCCAAGATACAGTTTTTGTTGCGCATAATATTAACTTTGATTTGCCATTTATCAATAGTGAGTTAGAAAGAGTTGGCTATCCTGCATTATCAATAAAAGGTGTCGATACTGTACAGCTTAGTCAAATCTTATTGCCAACAGCACCCAGTTTTAAATTAAAAGATCTGAGTCGATATTTGAATCTGACTCACGAAAATCCGCATCATGCCGATAGTGATGCCCATGTGACAGCTGAGTTATTTATCTTCTTATTAACTCGACTAGAAACGATTCCAAGAGAAACCTTATTTGAAATAAATCGTTTAAGTTCATTTTTATTAAGAAATACAAATGAATTATTTTCTGATGCGTACAGTGATAAAAATAGAAGACAGGAAAGACTACCAGATCATCTATACATTGTTGGAGGGATTGTCCTTCAACGTAGGAAACAAGATACATTTAATTTAACGAATTATGTTTATCCTGAAGCAGAAGTAGATAAGAAAAAAATATTTGAAAAACAATTAAGTTGGCGACCTGAACAAGCAAAGATGATGGACCTTATTTCTGAACATTTAAAAAGTGGAAATCGAACATTAATTATTGAGGCTCCTACAGGAATCGGTAAAACATTAGGTTATTTAATTCCAGCAGCTTATCATGCTCAAAATCGCAAACAAATTGTGATTAGTAGTGCGACAACATTACTTCAAACCCAGTTGATGAATCAGGCATTACCGTTACTTAACAAATTATTGCCTTTTCAAACAGCTGCAGTAAATTTGAAGGGCAGTAACCATTATATAAATTTAGCGGCGTTTAAAAAAGAATTAACACAAAAAGAAACCTCTGGACAGATAGCTTTAATGAAAATACGTATCTTAGTATGGCTGACAATGACTAAAACTGGTGAACTTGATGAATTAAAACTTTCAAGTTATCAAAATCCCATTTTTAATCAAATTGAACATCAAGGGGTTGGGAGTTTAGTATTAACTGATCAATTTTTTGAAGTTGACTTTATTAATACGTTATATAAACAAGTTGAATCGTCAGCAATTATTTTTACAAATCATGCTTTTTTAATGAAGCATCCTGGTTTATTTAACTCAGATCGTACAAAACTTGCGCCTGAATTAATTGTAGATGAAGCACAGCATCTTGCTGATGTTGCTCTACAGTCAAATAAAGGACGCATTCGATTCTGGAAAATTATTAATATGTGTGATTCATTATTGACTAGCATACAAAGTTCACAAAAATTTTCTTTTAATGACTTAATGGCAATTAATTTCTTAACAGCTAGTGAAAACAATCAATTATTAACAGAAATTAGGAAATTACGGGAATCAGTTGAGTTACTCATCAGACAATTTTCAAGAGAATATGGTCGACAAATTAGTAGGAATTCAGCAGCAAAAAATGAAACGACCGGAAAAGCAATTATTTTAAAATCAACTGAGCTAATTGGATTGATTAATCGAAATAAAATTATGCTTGAATCTGTTTTAAAAGTGATAACTGTTTTAAAAAGAGATGATGCCATTTTACGAGATCGTTATATCGCTGCAAAAAGCCAACAAAATATCGGCCAAGATGAGCAACAGCTTTTGAATCGTGTTCATAACTTTTTTAAGCAATTATTTGCAGAAACTGAGGGCTGGACTATATTTGAACAAAATCAAGACAAGCTAAATGAAAAGGTGCTTTGGTTAAGTTTTCCGATTAACGGACAAACAGACAAAATGCAATTTGAATTTAGTTTATCAGATGCAACTCATTTTCTTTCTGAAGTAATTTATCGGCACTTTAATCACCTGACGTTTACTGGGGCGACTTTGTTACTACCAGGTAATCCTGATTACATTATTGATCAGCTAGATATACAAGATGATAATTACAAAATCAAAAAATTAGGGAGTCCTTTTGATTATAGTAACCAAGCTAAATTGTATGTAGCAAGTGATGCTTTTGATGTTCGATCATCAAAAGAGCTTTATGAATCTTACTTGGCTGATTCAGTTTATGAGATTATAAAATCACAACGTAAACAAACGTTAATTTTATTTAATTCGCTTGATACGATAGCAAATGTTTATGGGTTATTAACAAAAAGAGGGTTACATCTTGATCGTGAACTTTTAGTTCAGGGTGTTACAGGACGGCCTGAAAAATTAAAAAAACGATTTTTATTAGGTAAAGACGCTATTTTAATGGGTACTGGTAGTTTCTGGGAAGGCGTTGACTTACCAAATGATAGATTAGAACTTTTAATTGTGACGCGGTTACCATTTGAGTCTCCAGAGTCGTTAAATGTAAAGGCGAAAGAAAAAGAGTTTGAAGGTCAAGGTAGGGATGTATTCAGTGAGTATTCACTGCCTAGAGCAACAATGAAGCTTAAACAAGGGTTTGGACGCTTAATTCGGACGTCAACCGATAAAGGGGCAATGATTGCATTGGACAATCGATTGATAAATCAAAGTTATGGTAAAAAAATGATTGAAGTATTGCCGGATGAATTACAACTTATAAATGAACCATTGGCAGATATTATTATTGATTTAAAGACGTTTTTATCTAATTCTGATAGTTAATCAGAATTAGATAATGTCTGTTATAATATGACCGTATAAAACTAAGACAGGAGAAAAATTGATCATGCGAAGATCCCCCAAAAAATCAAAAAACATCGTTTTTCTTTCGATACTTGGTACGATATTAGTTATTGTGGTAAGTGCTTTTATTTTATATAATCGCGCAAAATCACCGATGGCTACAGCTGAAAAAGAAGCTGTTACAATTGCTAAAAAATACGCAAAACTAGATAAAGAAACAGCATTTTATAGATATAATAGGGATGCAACTTATTTTACAGTTGCAGGGACAACAAAAGCTAATAAAAGAATTTATGTGATTGTTGCTCAAAAAGGTGGAAAAGTTAAAGTCTTATCACAATCAAATGGTAAGACAAAAAATGATATTTTAACTTATATCTGGAATGAAAAAAAACCTAGTAAAATATTGAATGTCGGACTTGGTATATACAACGGTGTACCTGCATGGGAAGTGAGTTATTTGAACAAGAAAAAAGCTCTTTGTTATGAAACACTGCAGTTCTCAAATGGTAAAGTTTTAAAATCCGTTGAAAATATATAATTGTCTTATGGACTAATATATCTGACTAATGATATTATAAAAGGAATGAAATCGATCTAGCAACTAGGACCGTAATGAGGAGGAAGTTTATTGAAAACAATTAGTATAATTGATGCTAAAAACCATGTAGACGAAGAAGTAAAAATCGGTGTTTGGCTTACTAATAAAAGATCAAGTGGTAAGATTGCATTTTTACAATTACGAGATGGAAGTGCCTTTTTCCAAGGTGTCGTGATAAAAAGTAATGTCAGTGAAGAAACTTTTGAAATGGCAAAAGAGTTACATCAGGAATCTAGCCTTTACGTTATTGGTGAGATTCATGAAGATAAACGCTCACCATTTGGCTATGAAATTGAAGTTAAATCACTTGAATTAGTTGGTGATAGTCAAGATTATCCAATTACACCTAAAGATCATGGAACAGAATTTTTGATGGATCATCGTCATTTATGGTTACGTTCAACGAAACCATATGCAGTTATGCAAATTAGAAATGAAATTATTCGCGCAACATATGAATTTTTCAATAAAGAAGGTTTTATAAAGATTGATGCGCCTATCTTAACTGGTAGTGCACCAGAAGGTACAACTGAACTTTTCCATACTAAATATTTTGACAAAGATGCCTATTTGTCACAATCAGGTCAATTGTATGAAGAAGCTGGGGCAATGGCCTTTGGTAAAGTATTCTCATTTGGACCAACTTTTAGAGCTGAAAAATCTAAGACAAGACGCCATTTAATTGAATTTTGGATGATTGAACCCGAAATGGCATTTATGCACCAAGAACAAAGTCTTGAAGTACAAGAACAATATATTGCGTTCTTAGTACAAAATGTTTTAGATAACTGTGACTATGCTTTAGATATTCTCGAAAGAGATAAAGAAGTCTTAAAAAGTTATACAAAAACACCATTCCCTAAAATTTCTTATGATGAAGCCGTCGAATTATTACAAAATTCTGGTGAATTTCCTGATACTAAATGGGGTGATGATTTTGGATCTCCTGAAGAAACTTATTTGGCAGAACATTTCAGTATGCCAGTATTCGTTTTAAACTATCCTAAAGCAATTAAACCATTTTACATGAAACCACATCCAACGAGAGAAGACGTCGTTATTTGTGCTGACTTATTAGCTCCTGAAGGTTACGGCGAAATTATTGGTGGTTCAGAACGTGAAACTGATGTAGATAACTTAATAGCACAAATTAAAAAAGCTGGATTGAACGAAAAAGATTACGAATGGTATTTAGATTTAAGAAGATATGGTAGTGTTCCTCATTCAGGATTTGGTCTTGGATTAGAACGCGCAACAACTTGGATTACAGGTGAAGAACATATACGTGAGGCTATTCCATTCCCACGTCTATTAAACCGTATTTACCCATAAAAAAGTAGAGAAAAAGAACCTTTAAACGAAATTGTTTAAGGTTCTTTTCTTAATTAAGGAGGCATTTTCGTTATGGATGCATTTATGAGTCAATTTTTAGAAGCAGGGGAAACCCATGTGTCTAATTTAATTTTACGGAATTATCGAAAAATTGGATTATCAAGTGATGAATTAATTTTCTTAATCCATCTATTAAGCTTTAATCAAGCAGGTAATAAATTTCCAGATACAAATCAAATTGCCAGTCAAATGGGCGTGACGGCCCAGGAAACCTATACATTACTGCAGAAATTAATCGAAAAAAAAGTTATTTCTATCAAAACAATTGATGATTCAAATGGGTACAGCACCGATCAATTTGATTTTAGTGTGTTATATGAAAAATTAAATAATTTAAGTCATAGGACACAAGAAAAGGTTGAAGTTGTTAAGAGTAATAATTCTCGAAAAGAGGTTTATGAAAAAATTGAAGTTGAATTTGGAAGACCTTTATCACCAATGGAATTAGAAAGTATTAGCATGTGGATTGATCAAGACCACTATATTCCAGAACTAATTTTGATGGCGTTGAAAGAAGCTGTCCTTAATCAGGCATACAGTTTAAAATATATGGATAGAATTTTACTAAATTGGGAAAAGAAGCATATAAAAACAAGTCAAGACATAAAAAAAGATAAAGAAAAAAGACAACAACAGAACTTTTCAAATAATGTGAAGAATAATGACAATACAAAAGAATCTAATGATAAACCGGAAATACCCCTATATCATTGGTCAAATTAATGAAATAAATAAAAACCTGGCGATATTCAGAATTTTAACTGAATATCGCCAGGTTTTTATTTAACGAGTAGCAGACGAAACGGCTTTACTGCTGTCTGCTTTAGATGAAGCACTTGAACTAATAGCGGAGCTAGAACTACTAGATGAACTAGAACTTTCTGAAGAACTAGAACTACTTGAACTAGAAGAACTGCTTGAACTAGATTCTTCTGAAGAACTAGAACTATTTGATATCTTAGGAACTGAATATGAACTGCTATCTGCTGTTGTTGTTTCTGCAGTAGATGAATCTGTTAATGATAATTCGCCATTTTTCAGATAAACGTCAGAAGGTTTTGTCCAATCCGTATTTGAAACTGATTGGGAAACGTACTGCATTAAGTTTTTATAAATACCTACAGCTAGATGTTGAGAATTAACATCTAAGTAGTTATTTGCGACTAATGGTGAATCATAACCTGTCCAAACTGCAATTGAGTAATTTGAAGTATAGCCGGAAAATAATGAATCCATAACTGCGCTAGATGGAAATTTAGAAGCAACATTTGATGGATAATCAGTAGTACCGGTTTTACCCGCTTGGTAAAGACCCGGTATTTGAGCTGCCGTACCTGTACCATTAGAACTATTAATAACACCTTTTAGCATATCAGTAATCATATAAGCAGTTGATGTTTTCATTGCTCTAGTACCTGAGCTAGAATAATTTTCAACTGTACCATCTTTTCTTTCAATTTCTGAAATATAAGTCCCTTTGTGATAAGTTCCACCATTTGCAAATGCTGCATAGGCTTCTGCATTTTGAGTCGTTGACATGTTTGCACCGATACCAGATGAGTAAGTATCAACTTGATCCTTAGAGACACCAAGTTTTTTGACGAATCCTTGGGCTTTTGATAATCCAACCGCTTCAAGTGTCCGAATAGCAGGGATATTACGTGATTGAATCAAAGCATTTCGCATTGTCATTGTTCCAAGATAGCTATTATCAAAATCATTTAATTGTTTTGTAGTAGCATCAGGGTAGTAATATTTTGTATCGCTAACTTTTTGATTAGTTGGGTAGTCTAGATATTCAATAGCAGGACCGTAATCCATAATAGGTTTCATGGTTGAACCGTTGCTTCGACTAGTTGCGACAGCCCGATTATACCCGAAAGTAACATTTGTTTGTTTACGGCCACCAATCATAGCTGAAATAGCGCCAGTTTTTGAATCAACCATGGTAACAGCTAATTGCATTTTACTGTCAGGATAGACCACATAGTTATTTGTATTAGCTATATCATAAAGTCGTTTCTGAGCATCCAAATCTAAGTTTGTACGAATCTTAAGACTACTGTTATAAGGATCAAAACCTTTATCTTTAACAGACTGAATAACTTCTTTTAAATAGGAATCAGAAATTTTTGCATTATAAGTATCTTTTTCGGCAGAATGTGATGTTCTTAGGCCTGAAGTAATTGGTGTCGCTTTAGCTGTACTTGCTTCGCTTGCCGAAATTTTGTTATTTGCTAACATTGCATCAATAACTTCATTACGTCGTTCCTTTGCGTATTCTGGATGCGCGTAAGGATTATAAGAAGATGGGGCATTAGGAATACCAGCAATTAACGCGATTTGTTCTGTATTTAATTTATTCAATTTTTTACCGAAATAGTAATTTGCAGCAGTTTGCATCCCGTAAATACCATTTCCCATAAAGACTTTGTTAGCATAGAACGTTAAAATCTGAGATTTACTGTATTTACGCTCTACTTGTAATGCTAGCCATGCTTCTTGCGCTTTTCGTTTTATTGTTTGATCAGATGCTTTTGTCGAAAAGACAGATAATTTAATAAGTTGTTGTGTTAAAGTACTACCACCTTGAAGACCAGCTGATCCACCAGTGATATTTGACAAGGCTGCACCTACAATTCGCACAGGATCAACGCCATTATGTTTATAGAAACGTTTATCTTCGATTGAAACAATGGCATCTTTTAATAGTTGCGGCATGTCAGACGATTCAGCGTAGACTCTTGAAGTTCCTAAGGTAGTGATGATTTCATCATTCTTTGCATAAATGACACTTGCAGGGGTACTTTCAAGACTACTTGATGTTATTTTTGGTGAATCTTTGGCGTAATAGAAAAATAAACTGATACTAGCAATTACGCCAATAACGAATAGAGCAAGTAAGCTCAAAAAAATACGTTTAAAAAGTTTACCTTTACTATTTTTACCTTTGTTGCCTTTTTTGTTAGTGCTTATTTCTTGTTCGCGTCGCGCAACACGAGTAGTACCTTTATTATCAGCTGTTGCCATAAATAAAATTCTCCTTTAATTATATAAAGCCTTAATTATAGATGCTCTATCATTTTATCAACGTATTTTAAATAGGGAATGACCGGATTTAAAGTATATTGTATCTCGAATCCTTCAGTTTGGACTGTTTTCAATGGAATTGATTTACGACCATTAACACTCTGCTTATCCCAGTAAGTAAATAGCGTTTTTGATGGTAGTAAGTAGACCTTACCTAAGGTTGTGAACTTCATTATAACAAAACTAATTCCTCTTTGTAATACACATGATTTCATATGGTTAATTTGGTGCTCATGAAAATTACTTAACGGAAATGAAGTTTTATTTTTAGTTTCTTTAGCTTCAAAATCTAAATAGTGGCCATCGTATATGCCATTGTAGTCAGTTGTTGACGCAGTTTGAAAGTAAGCTTCTTTAATAACAGCTGCACTTCGTTTAGGATAATCAACTTTTACAATTTGAATAGGCGTTGGTTTTTTGTGAATGACAGCCATATTATGAGCAAGGTAAAATGCGTTGCTTACGTTGATATCATCCTCTAATGACATCCCCCGTTTACCAAACAACAGCATATTTGACTTTTTTTGCGTATTTAAAGGTGATTGTTCATAAAGTTTTCCATTAGGATAATTAATACTCACAGTTATTTCACGCTCCAATCTAAAATATTATAACAATAAGTGATATAATTTAATAGCTTTAAAGGATTTGGTAACATATTCTTAATATAAGAAAGGAATATTTAATCAATTATGAAGCGTTTATGGGTGACTGGTTATAGAACATACGAATTAGGTATTTTTAATGAAAATGATCTTAAAATAAAAATCATTAAAAGCGCAATTAAAAAAAATATTATTAATGAAATAGAAAATGGATTGAAGTGGGTTATAACTGGCCCTCAGCTTGGTGTTGAGCAATGGACGGCACAAATTTGCCTAGATATACAAAATGAATATCCTGATTTCAAGGTATCAGTTATGCTACCATTCAAAGAGTTTGGTAATAATTGGAAAGATGATAAAAAATTAGTTTTAAATCAAATATTAAATGATGTAGATTTTTCTGATTATGTTAGTAAGGATACCTATCAGTCGCCACAGCAATTAAAAAATTATCAAACTTTTATGATAGAACACACAGATGGCGCGTTATTACTTTATGATTCAGAAAATGAAGGCAAAACAAAATTTGATTTATTAAAAATAAAGCAAACTAAAGAAGTGAAAAACTATGCATTACGTATGATAGATTTTATGGAATTAGAAGATATTGCAAACGAAATGGAAGAGGAACAAAATAATCATTTGAATTATTAAATAATTCTGCTATAATAAACAGGTATTAACATTATTTATGAGAAATTAGTGATGAGGTGTACGAATATGACGGATGTTAATTTTGTACCTAAAGATATCTTACAAAAACATTTTGAAACAAAAATGCGTGGATATGATTCTAAAGAAGTTGACGAATTTCTTGACGATGTTATTAAAGATTATGAAACCTTTGATAAGAAAGTCAAAAAACTTCAAGAAGAAAATGATCGTTTAATTGCTCAAGTCGACGAACTTACAAAACAGGTTACTGTTGGTAAAAGTTCACAGACGACCCAAACAACATCTACAACTTCAAATATGGATATTCTTAAACGATTATCTAATTTGGAACGTCGTGTGTTTGGTGCACAGTTAGATGAGAATGAAAATTCTAGAAATCAATTTTAAATTAATTGAATGATGTAATATAGATTCAGTGTAAATTTCGGGTAATTGCGGTCTATTAAGTTAGGCTGAGGAAAGTCCATGCTTGCACAAGCTGAGATGCTTGTAGTGTTCGTGCTTGGTGAAAAAATAAGCCAAGGTACCTTCGGGTAACGGCGGATAAAATGACTAAGGCTTCGGCTATGTCAAAGTAATCTGTAAAGTGCCACAGAGACGATACAATATTGGAAACGGTATTGCTGGAACGCGGTAAACCCCACGAGTAGGCAACCCAAACTTTGGTAGGGGCGCTTCATGACGGAAATGAACAAATCATGGGGGCAGATAATATCTGGAGATAGATGATTACCACTGATTTCATCGCCTGAGATGGATGACGTACAAAACATGGCTTATAGAAATTTACATGATTTCAGGATGAACTAGGATGAAGAATTTTCTTTTATCCTAGTTTTTTTATTAAAAAAATTAAATTATAGTGAAGGTGCAAAATGGAAACTTTTAAATTATTGGCAACCGCAGCTAGCGGTATTGAGTCAATTGTTGGAAACGAACTTAAACATATGGGTTATGATGTTCAAGTAGAAAATAGTCGTGTCCGCTTCGAAGGAACAATGGAAGATGTTATTAATACAAACCTATGGTTGAGAACCGCAGATCGCGTTAAAATCATTGTTGGTGAGTTTACGGCTACGACTTTTGACGATTTATTTGAACAAACAAAAGCAATCTCTTGGGATAAGTTTTTACCATTAGATGCGGAATTCCCTGTTCAAGGAAAATCTCAAAAATCAACACTCTATAGTGTTCCAGATGCCCAAGCAATCGTGAAAAAAGCAATTGTTGATCAATTAAGTGATGTCTATCACCGTACAACACGCTTACCAGAGACGGGTTCAAAATATCCATTGGAAGTTGCTATTAATAAAGATAACGTCTTATTGACACTTGATACAACGGGTAGCAGTTTATTTAAACGTGGTTATCGTGTTGAAAAGGGTTATGCTCCTTTAAAAGAAAATATGGCAGCTGCGTTAGTTATGTTAACTAATTGGTATCCAGAAAAACCTTTTGTTGATCCAGTATGTGGTTCAGGAACAATCCCAATTGAAGCTGCATTAATGGGACATAATATTGCACCTGGTATCGGTCGTTATTTTGTATTCGAAGATTGGGATTTTGTTGAAAAAGGACTATTTGATCGTTTAAGAGAAAAAGCAAAAGGTGAAGCAAATCTTGATGTAGTATTAGATATAGCAGGTTATGATATTGATGCTGGCATGATTGAAATTGCTAAAAAGAATGCCGCTGAAGCTGGCGTCTTGGATAGTATTGAATTCAAGCAACTTGCTGCAAAAGATTTTACAACAGAAAAAGAAAATGGTGTTTTAGTCGCTAACCCACCATACGGTGAACGATTGAGCGATACTGAATCTGTACGTGTTTTATACAAACAGATGGGTGTTGTTTATAAACAAATGCCTACTTGGAGTAAATATATCTTAACAAGTGACTTAACTTTTGAAGAATATTATGGTTCAAGAGCATCTAAAAAACGTAAGCTATATAATGGCTCATTGAGAACGGATTATTTCCAATATTGGGGTAAACGTAAACCAAGAGCATAATAAATAATAAGTTTAAAAGCTATCTAATCAACGATTAGGTAGCTTTTTTTATTTAAGATAAAAAAAATAAGTGTTATCTCTTTACTTATTAATAGTAAGTGATATACTAAGTTTATTCAAATAGAGAAGGGGAAATTAATTATGAAAACTCAATTATTAGATCTTATGGAACAACGTCGTTCAATTTACGCTTTAGGGGATAAAGTAAGTCAAACACCTGATGAAATTACTGGTGTTATCGAGGATGCTATAAAGAAATCACCAACATCATTCAATAATCAAACAATTAGAGCAGCAATTTTATATGGTAAAAATTCAGACATGGTTTGGGATATCGTTGAAAAACGTCTTAAATCTGAGGTTCCTAATGCTGAAGCATATAAGAAAACTCAAGAAAAGATTGCAACATTCCGTGCTGGATTTGGAACAATATTATACTTTATAGATACTGATGTTGTTGCTCAAAATGAAAAAGATTTTGCTTTATACGCTGATAACTTCAGAGTTTGGGCAGAACAAGGTTTGGGCGGTGCTCAACAAAGTGTTTGGACAGTATTAGCTGAAAATGGTATTGGCGCAAGTTTACAACATTATAATCCACTTATTGATACTGAAATTAAAAATGCGTTTAATATCCCTGGAAACTGGGAATTACGTGCACAAATGCCATTTGGTTCAATTGAAGCAGCGGCAGGAGATAAAGATTTCATGTTAGATGATGACAGATTCTTAGTTATTAAATAATAGTTCAAAAAGATGAAACTTAAGGTTTCATCTTTTTTTATGGAAAAATATAGAATATCTGATCAATTATGTTAAGCTTTAAATATAGAAGAATAATTTTATTGTGTTAGAGGAGATCATAAGCATGAAAAAATATCAAAAAACATATTTTTATCAACCCGAGCTAGCTAAAACGGTTATTTTATGGTCATGGACGTTCTGCTTATTTTTAGGTAGTTTATTATTATGGTTAGAGATAACAACATTACAAATTTGGACAATTGTTTTATTTATACTTTTTCTTATTGTATCAATTGTTCAAATCTTGAATCGTAAATTAATAGTTGACGACAAAAATATTAAGTTAACTAAGGTTATTCGAAAACATAATGAAATAATTGAAATTTCCGCAATAAAACAAGTTAAATTAAGAAGATTTGGACTATCTTTTTATTTAGCCAATAGTAAAAAGTCAGTTGTTTTGAATTCTAGAAGCAAGTTACAATTATACACGGACCTTAAAAAGGGAAATAAATGATGCCAATAGGTGTCATTTATTTTTTTATAAAAAAGAAATATTAAAAAGAGAAATAGCTTGAATATCCATTAAAATACGAACTATTTTTATTAATTTTTTAATTTCGTCCTTTTTTTGCTTTGACACAACGCTGAGTTGTTGATAGAATAGGTTTATTAAATTTGGAGGTAATCGAATGGCAAAGATAGCAATTGTAATGGGATCGATTTCCGACTGGACCACAATGAAATTTACGGCTAATTTATTAGATGAACTTGATATTGAGTATGATAAAAAAGTTATTTCGGCACATCGAATGCCAATAGAAATGATTAAATTTGCAGAAAGTGCGGATAAAAATGGGTATGAAGTTATTATTGCTGGTGCGGGTGGTGCCGCACATTTACCAGGAATGATTGCAGCTTCAACCGTCATCCCTGTAGTAGGCGTTCCGGTGCAGTCCCATGCGCTAAATGGAATAGACTCTTTACTGTCAATTGTTCAGATGCCTGCGGGAACACCCGTAGCAACTATGGCAATTGGTAAAGCAGGTGCAACAAATGCCGGCATCTTTGCCGCAAAAATTTGTGCCTTAAGTGATTCAACTATAAAAGATAATTTAAAGTCATATCAATTATCACTCCATCAAAAATCTTTGGAAAGTAGTGATTTACTTGATTAAAAGGATATTACCAGGACAAACAATTGGTATTATTGGTGGTGGTCAGCTAGGACAAATGATGACAACGTCTGCAAAAGAAATGGGTTATCGTGTGATTATATTAGATCCGCAAAAAGATTGCCCAGCTGCTCAGGTTGCGGACAAACAAGTGATTGCAGATTATGACGATGAGATTGCTATTTTAAATCTTGCAAAAATGTGTGATGTACTAACGTTTGAGTTTGAAAATGTAGATGCTGATACGATTGATGCAGCAAAGCAATATTGCTATGTTCCACAAGGGTCGACTGCACTGCGTATTTCACAAGATAGAATTAGTGAGAAACAATTTTTGGAAGCTCATAATTATCCAATCGCACCATTTAAATTAATACAAAGTTTTGATGATTTAGAAAATGCCATTAAAATAACTGGGTACCCATCAATTTTAAAAACGATTCGTGGCGGATATGATGGTAAAGGACAAGTTATTTTAAAGACAAGTGCTGATTTGATTGAAGCGGGAAAATTGATTCAAAATAGAACATGCGTGTTAGAAGGCTTTGTTCAGTTTGATCGTGAAGTTTCCGTTATCATTGCTAGAAATGAATTAGGCCAACAAAGTATTTTTCCGATTATCGAAAATCAACATCGTCATAATATTTTACATGAGAGTTCTTGTCCGAGTCGTTTATCGATTGAGACAAGAAAAGAAGTTGAAATTATTGCAAGTCAAATTGCTGATGATTGTTTGTCTGTTGGAACAATGGGGATTGAATTTTTTGTTTCAGATTCAGGTGGCGTTTATGTTAATGAAATTGCACCTAGACCACATAATTCCGGACATTTAACAATTGAGGCCTGTTCCTTATCACAATTTGAAGCGCATATTAGAGGAATTTGTAATTTACCAATGTTAAAACCACAGTTGTTAAGTCATGCTATTATGATTAATATTTTGGGACAACATGTCCAGTCAGTATTAAATGAAATTCAAAATGAAGGTCAATGGCGGTTTCATTTTTATGGTAAAAATGAAGCAAAACAAGATCGTAAGATGGGTCATGTAACGATATTAACCGATAATATTGAGCAAGCTAAAATTGATGTATATCAAACGAAAATTTGGGATTAAGAGAGGAAGATAAAAATGATTGATCGTTATACAAATGCTGAGATGGGTGCCATATGGTCAGATGAAAATAAATATAAAGCTTGGTTAGAAGTTGAAACATTAGCTAGTGAGGCTTGGGTTGAACTAGGCCATGTTCCAGCAGAAGACGCTGAAAAAATTCGTAAAAATGCTAGTTTTGATATTGATCGTATTTTAGAAATTGAACAAGAAACAAAGCATGATGTCGTTGCCTTTACAAGAGCTGTCTCAGAATCTCTAGGGGAAGAACGTAAGTGGGTTCATTATGGATTAACTTCTACAGATGTAGTTGATACAGCGTATGGATCTATTTTAAAACAGGCTAATGAAATTTTGCGTAAGGATATTGAAGAATTTATGGCTGTTTTAGCTGATAAAGCAGTTGAATATAAAGATACTGTTATGATGGGTAGAACACACGGTGTACATGCTGAACCAACAACATTTGGATTGAAAATTGCATTGTGGTATTCTGAAATGAAACGTCATCAAATTCGTTTTAATGATGCAGCATTAGATGTTGAAGCTGGAAAAATTAGTGGTGCTGTAGGAACATTTGCCAATATCCCAATGTTTGTGGAAACTTATGTTTGTGAGCATCTTGGAATTAGACCTCAAGAAATATCGACACAAGTCTTACCACGAGATTTACATGCTAATTATGTTTCTGAGATGGCTCTTCTTGCAACATCGATTGAAAAAATGGCAACAGAAATTCGTGGATTACAAAAAAGTGAGACACGAGAAGTTGAAGAATATTTCGCTAAAGGCCAAAAAGGTTCATCAGCTATGCCACATAAACGTAATCCAATTGGTTCAGAAAATATTACAGGGTTAGCGCGTGTCATTCGAGGACATATGGTCACTGCCTTCGAAGATGTTACATTATGGCATGAACGAGATATTTCACATAGCTCTGCAGAACGTATTATATTACCCGATACAACTATTTTATTAGATTACATGCTACGTCGCTTTACAAAAATAGTTAAAGAATTAACAGTATTTCCGGAAAATATGAAAAAAAATATGGACCGTACTTTTGGTCTTATTTACAGCCAAAGAGTTTTACTTAAATTAATTGATAGTGGCATGTCTAGAGAGGCTGCATATGATTTAATTCAACCTAAGACGGCAATCTCTTGGGATCAACAAATACAGTTCCGTCCCTTATTAGAAGCAGATGAACAAATAATGTCTGCATTAACTCAAGCAGACTTAGATGATGCTTTTGATTATCATTATCATATTAGAAATGTTGATGCTATTTTCGAACGAATTGGTCTCATTTAAAGAAATATGTAAACCATAAAGTTATTTTAATAGCTTTATGGTTTTTTGTTTGCCATAATACGAACTTTAAATTAAAAAAATATAAAAATAATCGTATTTTACCTTGATAAATTATATAGTAATTGTTAAACTATATTTGTAAAGAACGAACTATTTAGTTAAAAAGTATATTTTTATATGTTTTTATTCTTAAGGGGGCTATTCGCTTGGATCAATTGATTTACGAAGGAAAAGCTAAAGATGTTTATCAAACTAATGATGAAGAAGTATTAAGAATGGTATACAAAAACCAAGCTACCGCACTTAATGGTAAACGGAAAGAAGAAATATTAGGTAAGGGATTATTAAGCCATCAAATATCTGATATTATTTTTTCTTATTTAATGGCAAACGGTATTAAAACACATTTCATTGAAGATGTTTCTAAAACCGAACAATTAGTTAAAAAAGTTGAAATAATTCCAATTGAAGTTGTTTTACGAAATACTATTGCAGGTAGTTTTGCTCGTAAATTTGATCAAGTTGAAGGAACTAAATTAACAGTTCCTGTTATTGAATACTATTATAAGAATGATGCTCTAGACGATCCTGGAATAAATGAGTCACAAATTTTTGCGTTAAATTTTGCGACTAAAATAGAAATGGACGAAATAAAGAAACAAGTCCTTCATATTAATCAGCTACTGTATAAATTATTTAAAGACATCAATATTGATTTAATTGATTTTAAACTTGAATTCGGTCGGTATCATGGGGAACTTATTTTGGCAGATGAATTTTCACCTGATAATGCACGTTTATGGGATTCGAAGACACATAAATCATTAGATAAGGATATTTTCAGAAAAAACCAAGGTAGCATTATTCCAGTATATCAAGATGTTTTAAACCGACTAAAAAATCGAAATGAGGTCAAATAATGTATAGTGTAAAAGTTTACGTTACATATAAAGAATCAGTTTTAGATCCGCAAGGTCAAGCTGTTAATGAAGCGATTAACCGATTAGGATTCTCAGGTGTTAGTGACGTTCGAGTTGGTAAATATTTTGTGTTAAAGGTTGAAGCAACTGAATTAGAGATAGACCAAAAAATTGATGCGATTTGTGATAAATTATTAGCTAATCCAAATATGGAGCAATATCGTTACGAACTTGAAAAAGTGGAGGCTTAATCATGAAATTTGCAGTTGTTGTATTTCCTGGTTCAAATTGTGATTATGATTTACTTCACGCTATTCGGGATGGTTTACATGAACAAGCTGAGTTTGTGTCGTATACAGAGGAATCTCTTGATGGTTTTGATGGTGTATTACTTCCAGGTGGATTTTCATACGGCGATTACTTAAGAAGTGGGGCAATTGCCAGTTTATCACCCATTATGAATGAAGTGAGACGTTTTGCGGATGAAGGTAAACTAGTGTTTGGAACCTGTAATGGATTTCAAATGTTAACGGAAATGCAACTACTTCCAGGTGCATTAATTCAAAATAAAAATATTAAATTTATTTGTAAGCCAGTTACTTTGGAAATTGTTAATAATCAAACGCGTTTTACAACTGATTATAAAACGCAAACGACAATTGAATTACCAATTGCTCATGGCGAGGGTAATTATTATTGTGATGATGAAACATTAGCTTCTCTTAAGAAAAATAATCAAATTATTTTTAGATATCAAGATAACCCAAATGGAAGTATTGATAATATTGCTGGAATTATTAATGAGCGTGGAAATGTACTTGGTATGATGCCGCATCCAGAACGTGCTATTGAAGCATTGCTCGGTTCAACGGACGGCCTAAATTTATTTAAATCGATGTTAACGACATACACAGAGGGAGTGGGTTAATTTGGTTACAAAACAAGAACCGACGGCACAAATAATTGAAGATACCAAATTATATCAAAATTGGGGATTAACTGATTCAGAATATAAGTTAATTAAAGATGATATTTTAAGTCGTCAACCTAACTATACTGAAACTGGTTTATTTTCAGTAATGTGGAGTGAGCATTGTTCTTACAAAAATTCCCGCCCCGTTTTAAAACATTTTCCAAATTCTGGGCCGCAAGTTTTACAAGGACCTGGAGAAGGTGCTGGTGTTATTGATATTGGTGATGGTAAAGCAGTTGTATTTAAAGCTGAAAGCCATAATCATCCCTCAGCTGTTGAACCCTATGAAGGTGCCGCAACAGGTGTCGGCGGTATTATCAGAGATATTTTTTCAATGGGGGCAACACCTATTGCACTTCTTGACAGTTTACGTTTCGGTGAACTAGATAATGAGCACACTAAGTATCTTGTTTCAGAAATTGTAGCTGGTATCGGAGGATACGGTAACTGTATTGGTATTCCAACTGTTGGTGGAGAAATAGGATTTGATCCTTGTTATGAGGGTAACCCACTAGTAAATGCAATGTGTGTTGGACTGATTGATCATAAAAATATTCAAAAAGGCCAGGCAAAAGGTGATGGAAATCTAGTTATTTATGTTGGTGCTAAAACGGGTCGTGATGGTATTCATGGGGCAACGTTTGCTTCTGATGAATTTGCTGATGATAAAGAAACACAGCGTTCAGCTGTTCAAGTTGGTGATCCATTCATGGAAAAATTATTAATGGATGCTTGTCTCGAACTTATTCTAGATCATCCAGACTGGTTAGTTGGTATTCAAGATATGGGAGCTGCTGGATTAGTTTCGTCAACTGCTGAAATGGCCTCGAAAGCTAAATCAGGGATGGTACTTGATTTAGATAACGTTCCACAACGTGAAACTAATATGTCTGCTTACGAAATGATGTTATCTGAATCTCAAGAACGGATGGTTCTTTGTATTAAACCTGAATTTGAAACTAAAGTTATCAATTTATTTAAAAAATATGATTTAGAAGCCGTTAATATCGGGTATGTAACAGAAAATACGGATTATGTTTTAATACATGAGGGAAAAATTGTTGCTAATATTCCCGTTGATTCTTTAGCAAGTGATGCACCAGTCTATCATAAGGAACAAAAAGAACCTGCAAGAATCAGCAAATTTAAAGCGCAGTCTGATTTTATACCTGAAATAGAAAATACGAAGCAAACTTGGTTAGATTTGTTACAACAACCAACAATCGCATCCAAAAAATCATTGTACGAAACGTACGATTCTCAAGTTAAAGTCAATACAGTGGTTAGACCTGGTAGTGATGCAGGTGTTATTCGAATTAGAGAAACTAATAAGGCACTCGCAATGACAACAGATTGTAATGCGCGTTATATTTACTTGAATCCTAAGGTTGGTGGTCAAATTGCTGTTTCTGAAGCAGCGCGTAACATAGTTGCATCTGGTGGACAACCACTCGCTATTACAGATTGCTTAAATTATGGACGTCCTGAAAATCCAGAAATTTTTTGGGAATTTGATCAAAGTGCTATCGGTATTTCTGAAGCATGTGACTTATTTAATACACCTGTTATTTCTGGTAATGTCTCTTTATATAATGAATTTAATGAACAAGCCATTTATCCAACGCCAATGATTGGAATGGTTGGTTTAATTAAAGATGTTAAAAATATAACAACGCAAGATTTTAAACATGCTAATGATTTAATTTATTTAGTGGGTACAACTTATAATGATTTTAATGGTTCAGAAATTCAGAAAATGACTACTAACGAGATTTCCGGAGATATTAAACATTTTGATTTAAAGACTGAACAAAGTAACCAAGCGTTTGTTTTAGAAGCTATCGAATCTGGTTTAGTCGAAAGTGCACATGATTTATCTGAAGGTGGTCTAGCCGTTGCTTTAAGTGAATCCGTATTTAAAAACGATTTAGGTATTGATATTAATGTAAATATGACAGATGCACAACTTTTCTCAGAATCACAATCGCGATTCATTTTATCGATTAAATCAGAAAATAAGACAGATTTTGAAAATTTAATGAATCAAACTGCTGAAAAAATTGGCTGTGTTACAGCAGACCAATTAATTAACGTGACGACAAAAGGGAGTAAGATAACTCTTACAACTTCTGAAGCCAAACAAGTTTGGGAGGATGCAATTCCGTGCCTAATGAAATAAGAAGTTTAAATGAAGAATGTGGTGTTTTTGGTGTTTGGGGAAATGAAGATGCAAATCAGATTACCTATTTTGGTCTGCATAGTTTACAACATCGCGGCCAAGAAGGTGCAGGAATTGTATCAAATGATGAAGGTAAACTAATTGGTTATAGAGGATTAGGATTACTATCAGATGTTTTTAGAAATCCTGAAAAAATAAAAAAATTAACCGGTAATGCAGCTATTGGACATGTACGTTATGCAACGGCCGGTAGTAACGGAATTGATAACATTCAGCCATTTTTATTTGATTTTTACGATACACAGTTTGCCTTAGCCCATAATGGTAATTTAACTAATGCGGTAACGCTTAGAAATGAGTTAGAGCAAGATGGGGCTATTTTCAAATCAAGTTCGGATTCAGAGGTTTTGATGCACTTAATTCGTCGTTCATCACAAGACACTTTGCATGAACAGGTTAAAGACGCATTAAATCAAGTACATGGTGGGTTTGCTTACTTATTAATGACGTCAAACTACATGATTGCGGCACTTGATCCAAATGGATTTAGACCACTATCTATTGGTCAAATGGTAAATGGTGCTTACGTCGTTGCAAGTGAAACCTGTGCTTTAGATTCTGTTGGGGCAGAATTCGTTCGCGATGTGAACCCTGGTGAAATCGTCACTATTACTGACGAAGGGCTATCAATTGACGTTTATACAACTGAAACTAAAATGTCAATTTGTTCAATGGAATATATTTATTTTGCAAGACCGGATTCGGATATTTGTGGGATTAATGTCCATTCTGCTCGTAAAAGAATGGGTCGCAAACTAGCACGAGAAACGGGTATTGATGCAGATATGGTTATTGGTGTACCAAATTCCTCATTGTCTGCAGCTAGTGGTTATGCAGAAGAAAGTGGCATTCCTTATGAAATGGGATTAGTTAAAAATCAATATATTGGCCGGACCTTTATTCAACCCACCCAAAGACTTAGAGAACAAGGGGTGCGAATGAAATTATCAGCTGTTAAAAGCGTGGTTAAGGGTAAAAAGATTATTTTAGTCGATGATTCAATTGTTCGGGGGACAACGAGTAAACACATTGTTAGATTGTTAAAAGAAGCTGGAGCTGCTGAAGTTCATTTGCGAATTGCGTCACCACCTCTTAAATACCCTTGTTTTTATGGGATTGATATTCAAAAGCAATCTGAATTAATTGCCGCAAATAAATCAATTGAAGAAATGAAGGCTATTATTGGGGCAGACTCATTAGCATTTCTAAGTGAAGCTGGATTAATTGCTTCAATTGGTTTGAATTTAGATGCCCCATATTCAGGACTATGTATGGCTTACTTTAATGGTGATTATCCAACGCCATTATATGATTACGAGGATGAGTATTTAGCAAACTTAACGACAGAAAAGTGAGGACTTCAAAATGGTAAATGCTTATCAAAAATCGGGTGTTGATGTGAATGCAGGGTATGACGTCGTTAATCGAATTAATAAACAAATGTCACTGGTAAATGAAACAAGTTCAGTTGGTGGATTTGGAGGACTCTTTGATCTCAGTCGATTAGGTATTATAGAGCCACTTATGGTTTCAGGTACTGATGGCGTTGGCACCAAATTGATGGTTGCCTTTGAAACAAATCGACATGACACAATTGGGATTGATTGTGTGGCTATGTGTGTTAATGACATTGTTGCTCAGGGTGCAACGCCTCTATACTTTTTGGACTACTTAGCGACTGGCAAAACTGAACCTCAAAAAATTGAAAGTATTATTTCTGGGGTAATTAAAGGATGTCAAACAGCACATATGAATCTTATTGGTGGTGAAACAGCTGAAATGCCAGGGATGTATCAAAAAACACATTATGATATGGCCGGATTTGCGGTTGGTGTTGTTGAAAAAAGTCAATTAATAGATGGTCATTCAATTCAAGAAAATGACATTTTAATTGGAATTTCGTCAACCGGTATTCATTCAAATGGATTCTCACTTGTTAGAAAGATATTTCTTGAAGACATGGCTTTTAATTTAGATGAAGCTTTACCAGAAATACCTAATGAATCACTTGCTGAAATATTAATGACACCAACAAAAATTTATGTAGATGATCTGATTCCTTTATTTCAAGATAATTTGATTAAAGGCGCAGCACATATTACAGGTGGTGGCTTTATTGAAAATATACCAAGAATGTTACCAGAAGGGCTAAAAGCAACAATTAATCTAGGATTATGGCCAGTACTACCAATTTTTGATGCCATCTCTAGATACGGTGAGATACCCCATTCAGAGATGTATGAAATTTTTAATATGGGTATTGGAATGGTTTTGGCTGTTGATAAAGCTAACGTTGAACAGGTGCTGACACAATTAAATAAAGAAACTGTACACGCTTATGAAATAGGCAGTATAGAAATTAAAAATACTGATCAAACGGTCGAATTGGTAGGTAAATAAAATGGTCAAAGTAGCAATTTTTGCATCAGGGACCGGTTCTAATTTTGAATTTATTGCAGATAATCAGGCATTAAAAGATGCAGGATTAGAAATTGAAGTTTTAGTTTGTGATCGACCAAAAGCGGCTGTCATTAAAAAGGCAGCACGTAGAGGAATTCCAACCTTTATTATTCAACCTAAAGACTTTGAAAATCGTAGTCATTATGAACAAGTGATTGTTAATGAATTAGCTAAGTATCAAATCGACACCATTTTATTGGCGGGTTATATGCGTGTGATTACAAGTACATTATTGAGTAAGTATCCGATGGAAATTATTAATATTCATCCCGCAATGTTACCCCTTTTTCCAGGTATTCATGGAATTGAGGATGCGTATAAGGCAGGTGTTAGTGTAACTGGTGTGACGATACACTACATTGACGAAGGTGTTGATACGGGGCCAATTATAGCGCAACAAAGTATTCCTATTTTACCAAATGAAACACTTGAACAATTGGAAAGTAAGATTCATGATGTTGAACACCAACTATATCCAAAGGTGATTCTAAATTTATTAAACAATAAAAAGGGAGATTAATAAGATGAAAAGAGCTTTGATAAGTGTATCTGATAAAACTGGTGTTGCAGACTTCGCTCAGGGATTAATCAAACGTGGATTTGAAATTATTTCAACTGGTGGTACGTTTAATATTTTAAAGGATGCCGATATCGCTGTAATTAGAATTGAAGATGTGACTCACTTTCCAGAAATGCTTGATGGACGAGTTAAAACATTACACCCAATGATTCATGGTGGGTTATTAGCAAGGCGTGACAATCCAGCTCATATGGCTAAATTAGAAGAAGAACATATTGCCTTAATCGATTTAGTTTGTGTAAACTTATATCCCTTTAAAGAAACGATTGAAAAACCTGGTATTACTGAGTCAGAAGCTATTGAGCAAATCGATATTGGTGGGCCTTCAATGTTGCGTTCTGCTGCCAAAAATTTTGAATCTGTTTATGTTGTTGTCGATAAAGCTGATTATCCGTCTGTTTTAGATAAACTCGATGATGATAAAATGGATAATCAGTTTCGTCGACAATTAGCAGCTAAAGCGTTTAGACACACGGCTGCATATGATACTTTAATATCATCTTATTTAACAAAAGAATTAGAAATTGAATTTCCTGAAAAATTGTCATTAACATATGATTTCAAACAAGGAATGCGTTATGGTGAAAATGCACATCAAAAAGCGGCTTTCTATCAATCAGCTTTACCAAATGCTTTTTCGATTGCTGCCGCTAAACAATTACATGGTAAAGAGTTATCGTATAACAATATTAAAGATGCCGACGCTGCTTTAAAAGTTGTCTCAGAATTTAAGCAACCTGCTGTCGTTGCGATGAAACATATGAATCCTTGTGGGGTTGGTACTGGAGAAACGATTAATGCTGCATGGAAAAAAGCATTTGATGCTGATAAAACGTCAATTTTCGGAGGCATTATTGCCTTAAATCGTGAAGTTGATTTAGAAACAGCAACTGAATTACATCATTTATTCCTTGAAATTATTATCGCACCAAACTTCACAGATGCTGCATATGATATTTTAGCTAAGAAGAAAAATCTTCGTGTTATGACAATTGATTTCAGTCAAAAGGACCAAGCTGATAAATATGAATATGTCTCAGTGATGGGTGGCTTACTTGTTCAAGAACGTGATCAAGTCATTGACCAAATGGAAGAATTAAAAACGGTAACTGAAAAATTACCAACAAGTGATGAAAAAGAAGCAATATTATTCGCTCAAAGAATTGTGAAGCATGTTAAGAGTAATGCGATTGTAATTGCAACTAAGGATCAAACACTTGGAATTGGTGCGGGTCAAATGAACCGTGTCGGATCGGTTAAAATTGCGTTAGAGCAAGCACTAGAACATGGGATGGTAGAACCATTTGTCTTAGCTTCAGATGCTTACTTCCCAATGGATGATAGTGTTGAATATGCTGCTGATCATGGTATTACGGCAATTATTCAACCGGGAGGGTCAATTAAAGACCAAGAGTCAATTGATATGGCTAATCGCAAAAATATTGCTATGGTATTTAGTGGCCGTCGTCATTTCAAACATTAAATTGTTAAAATGAGTCTATCTTTTTAACCTATGAAAGGATTATTTTAAATAATGAAAATTTTAGTTATTGGTTCTGGCGGACGTGAACATGCCATCGCACGTAAATTTATTGAAAGTGATACTGTCTCAGATGTTTACTGTTTACCCGGAAACCCTGGGATGAATAACAACGGGATTAAATCTGTGGGTATTGATATCACTAATTGGATTGGCATGACAACCTTTGTCCGTGAAAATGACATTGATTGGACTTTTGTTGGACCAGAAATTCCACTGATAGATGGCATAACTGATTTTTTTCGTGAAGAAAACCTAGTTATATATGGGCCTTCAAAAGCCGCTGCCCAGTTAGAGGGGTCAAAGGAATTTGCGAAACAAGTTATGGCGTCAGCCAATATCCCGACAGCTAACTATCAGACATTTACCGATTACCAGACTGCATTAGATTATATGACGCACCAATCATTCCCAATAGTTATTAAAGCAAATGGATTAGCTGGTGGTAAGGGCGTTATTATTGCTCAAGATCTATCAGAAGCAACTGATGCTTTGCGTTCATTTTTAGTCCAACAACAATTTAATACAACAGAAGTATTAATTGAAGAGTACCTTGAGGGTGAAGAATTTTCATTGATGGCATTTATTGATCGAGATAAAGTTTATCCGATGCCAATTTCTCAAGACCATAAACGGGCATTTGAGGGAGATAATGGTCCTAATACCGGCGGAATGGGCGCATATTGTCCAGTTCCACAAATTTCAGAAGATGTTGTTACGGAATCAATTGAAAAAATTGTTCAGCCAACAGCGGATGAAATGATGAAACGTGGTATTCCATTCACAGGTATTTTATATGTGGGAGTAATTTTAACTAAAGACGGTCCAAAAGTAATTGAATACAATGTTCGGTTTGGCGACCCCGAAACTGAAGTCGTATTACCAAGATTAAAAACGGATTTTGCATTAGTTATTTCAAAATTATTGCAGCATGAAAGTCCATCTTTACAATGGGAAACAGAGGGAATCACTCTAGGTGTCGTTATTGCCGCTGATGGGTATCCAGAAAATCCTGAAAAAAATATTACATTACCCAATTTAAGTGACTTTAAGTCACTTTCCAACAGAATTGATTTTGCAGGTGTAAAATTAGTTGATAAGAAATTAGTTAGTGCAGGTGGACGCATTTATATTATGCATGAATCAGGCGTAGACATGGCAGATGCACAACAGAAACTTTATCAGTTAATTGCTGATTTTGAAGCACACAAAACATTTTACAGAATGGATATTGGTTATAGGGCGAATCTAAAATAAAAAAACGTTCATGTTTACTTATAGTACAAGTAAGCATGAACGTTTTATGAGTTTATGACAGATTAATTAGTGACAATTGAAACATTTGCGGCCTGTAAACCACGGCTACCTTCTTTAATTTCAAATGTTACATTTTGACCAGTTCCAAGTACTTTAAATGCGTCAGATTGTATAGCGGTATAATGGACAAATATCTCTTTTTCATCACCATAAGCAATGAATCCATAACCTTTTTGTGCGCTAAACCATTCAACAATGCCAGATTCCATATCAAACGCCTCCCAAAATTGGTCGTAAAGTTTAAGTACTTCTACAGTATAGGTAACTTTAACCAGTAGTGCAACTAATGACAATCGCAGTTTTCTCAGTTATACTTAAAAGAACTTAATATGAAGGGATGATCAATTTGAACGATATAGAAATTGCACAAAAAAACGTGATGAAACCAATCGAAGAAGTAGCTAACGAGATTGGTTTGAAAAAAACTGATATTGAACCATATGGTAATTTTAAGGCAAAAATAAACTTACCTTTAGATTTACCTAAAAATAAAAATTCTAAGTTAATTCTCGTTACAGCAATTAGTCCCACTCCAGCTGGAGAAGGTAAATCAACCGTAACAGTTGGTTTAGGGGATGCTATGCATCGTTTGAATGAGAAAGTTATGATTGCTCTCAGAGAACCTTCTTTAGGTCCTGTTATGGGGATGAAGGGTGGCGCAACTGGTGGTGGTTATTCTCAAGTTGTCCCAATGGAAGATATTAATTTACACTTTACAGGTGATATGCATGCTTTAACAACTGCAAATAATACACTTGCTGCTTTGATTGATAATCATATTCAGCAAGGTAACGATTTAAAAATTGATCAAAGACGTATCATTTGGAAACGAGTACTTGATATTAACGATCGTGCATTACGCCATGTTGTAGTAGGCCTTGGTGGCCCAATGCAAGGGATACCTAGAGAAGATGGATTTGATATTACAGTTGCCAGTGAATTAATGGCTATTTTGTGTTTGTCAAAAGATATTAAAGATCTAAAATCAAGAATCAGTGATATTGTTGTAGCATACAATATAGATAAAAAACCAATTACAGTTGCTGATTTAGGTGTAACTGGTGCAATTAGTTTGTTATTAAAAGATGCAATTAAACCTAATTTAGTTCAGACTTTAGAGCATACACCTGCCATTATTCACGGCGGACCTTTTGCTAATATCGCACATGGCTGTAATAGTGTTCTTGCAACACAAACTGCCTTACAATTGGGCGACTATGCAATTACGGAAGCGGGATTTGGGGCTGACTTAGGTGCTGAAAAATTTCTTGATATCAAAACACCAATCTTAGGTAAGACACCTGATACAATTGTTCTTGTTGCTACAATCCGCGCTTTGAAAATGCATGGCGGAGTTGCTAAAACTGAATTGAATACTGAAAATGTTGCTGCTTTAAAAGCAGGATTTGTTAATTTAAAGAAGCATGTTGAAAGTATGCAGCGTTATGGCATTCCAGTTGTTGTTGCTATTAACAAGTTTACTGCTGATACAGATCTTGAAGTCCAAACTTTGATTGAACTTACCTCTGAAATTGGTGTTTCCGCTATACCTGCAGATGTTTGGGGACAAGGTGGTGCCGGTGCTCTTGATTTAGCAAAAAAGGTGATTGAAACAACGAATGAGATTCATGAATTTAAAGCATTGTACGAGGCTGATGATTCTGCTGAAACTAAAATTGAAAAAATTGTTAAAACGATTTATGGTGGCGCTAAAGTTGAATATGCACCTAAAGCAAAACAGCAATTACGTCAGTTTAAAGAATTGGGATGGGATAAATTACCTATTTGTATGGCAAAAACACAGTATTCATTGTCAGATAATGCTAAACTGTTAGGAGCACCTACGGAATTTACAATTCATATACGTGAATTTAATCCTAAATTAGGATCGCGTTTCTTAGTTGCACTAACTGGAAATGTCCTAACGATGCCTGGATTACCTAAAGATCCAGCTGCAAATCATATGGATATTGACGATAATGGCCTAATTTCAGGGTTATATTAATTAAGAATTAAGAGGATTTAATATGATTTTATATGCATTATTAGCAATAATTATTTTAGTTGTAGATCAAGTAGTGAAATACGTGGTTTCAGCTAATATTGCGTTGAACACGAGTCAAACAGTTATACCTAATTTTTTATCGATTGCTAATATTAGAAACGATGGTGCAGCTTGGAGTTTACTGGCTGGAAAACAATGGTTCTTTTTTATTGTTTCTGTTTTAGCATTAGGATTAATGATTTATTACTTTTATAAATATAGAACAAACATGGGCTATAAGTTCAGCATTACATTGATGATTGCTGGAACATTAGGCAACTTTATTGATCGATTGAGATTTGGTTATGTTGTTGATATGTTTCAAACAGATTTTGTTAACTTTCCAATTTTTAACGTGGCGGATACTGCGTTAACAGTTGGCGTTATCATTTTATTAATAATTGTTTTAAAGGAAGACGATAAATGACAGAATTAGTAATTCAAGATGAGACAGGACGTCTCGATAAGGTTATTGCGAAGTTAATGCCTGAAATATCTAGATCAAAAGTACAACGCTGGATTGAAAGTGGCGATATTTTAGTTAATGGTAAAACAGAAAAGACTAAATATGCCGTCCAACCAGGAGATAAAATTAATTTAGTAGAACCTGAACCAGTTGAGTTAGATTTAATACCACAAGATATCCCATTAGACATTGTTTATGAAGATGATGATGTTATTGTTGTGAATAAACCGCAAGGTATGGTTGTTCATCCATCACCGGGGCATGCAGATGGTACATTAGTTAATGCATTATTATTCCATAGTCCTTTATCAACAATTAATGGTGCCTTTAGACCAGGAATTGTTCATCGAATTGATAAGGATACTTCTGGACTTTTAATGGTTGCTAAAAATGATAAAGCACATCAATCATTAGCTGCTCAATTGAAAGCAAAAACGAATATTCGTGAATATATTGCTTTAGTACACCAACCGATTAAAGAAGAATCAGGAATTATTAAAGCACCACTCGGTCGTTCACCAAAAGATCGTATGAAGCAAGCGGTTGTTAAAGATGGACGTCCAGCAGTGACACATTTTAAAGTGGAAAAAAATTATGAAAACTACTCACTTATTAAGTGTCAGTTAGAAACAGGTCGTACACATCAAATTCGTGTTCACATGCAATATATTGGGCACCCAGTTGTAGGTGATCCCTTATATGGGTCACGTAAAACAATTAAAGGGCATGGTCAATTTTTACATGCAGCTAAGCTTGGATTTAAGCATCCAACAACGGGTAAAGAGCTTATTTTTGAAGTACCAATCCCACCTATTTTTAAAAGTACGCTGGATTATCTTGACAAAACAAACGCTATCAGGTAACATGAAAATCAATAAAGTTCCTTTAAAATAGTCCTGTGAGACTAAAAGGTAATGTGCGAATAGATTTCTTTTCTAGAAGTCTGCCTCTTAGTCTAAGTATTTTTAGATTAGGGGGCTTTTTTATTGGAAAAAAGGAGGAATACTAGATGGCAAAAGAAGTAGTAGATTCGTTAGGTATGAAACGTGCTTTAACCAGAATGACATACGAAATTATTGAAAAGAATAAAGGTATTGATAATCTGGTACTGATTGGAATCAAAACAAGAGGCATCTATTTAGCAAGACGAATTGCGGATCGCTTAAAACAACTTGAAGGTGCTGATGTTTCAGTGGGTTCACTAGATATTGCACTTTATCGTGATGACCGACATGATGCAAGTTTAGGTAATGAACCAACTGTTAATACGCAAGGTGAACAAATTGATTTTGATATTACAGGTAAGCAAGTTATATTAATTGATGATGTTTTATATACTGGACGTACAATTAGAGCTGCACTTGATGCTTTAATGGATCAAGGAAGACCTCAAACTATTAATTTAGCCGTTCTTGTTGATCGAGGCCATAGAGAATTACCAATAAGAGCTGATTATGTTGGGAAAAATATTCCTACCTCGTCAGATGAACAAGTATCAGTTTCAGTAGAAGAAATTGATGGCAAAGACTCAATTGAAATTGAAAGAATTAAATAATAAATCGTTAAGATGTTCCAGAGAGAGCAAACGATTTAGAAATCTATTAGGGAATAACGTAGGCCCAAACTAGATTTCAACTTCGAACGCATCTCTCTATAGAGGTGCGTTTTTTATATAGAAAGGAAATGAGAAAATGAAAGAAAAGTTTAGAAATGATGATGCTGTACTTGATATCCATGATAGACCATCATTTGGGCAATGGATGGGATTATCAATTCAACATTTGTTCACGATGTTTGGAGCAACAGTTTTAGTACCTATTCTAGTCGGTTTGAACCCAAGTATTGCTTTATTTAGTTCAGGTGTAGGTACTTTGGTTTATATCGGAATTACAAATGGTAAAATTCCAGCTTACCTTGGTTCAAGTTTTGCTTTTATTGCGGTTATGCAAATGTTAATGAAAACATCCGGTTATCCGGCGGTTGCTCAAGGAACGATTGCAGCTGGATTAGTTTATCTGATTGTTTCAATTATTATCGGAAAAGTTGGTTCAGGTTGGCTTGATCGTATTTTACCACCAGTTGTCGTGGGGCCAGTTGTCATGGTCATCGGATTATCTATGGCAACAACAGCAGCAAGTAACGCGATGTTAAAATCGGGTACTTATGATATTAAATATGTTTGGGTCGCAATCTTCACCCTGGCCATTACAATATTTTTCAATATGTATCTTAAAGGATTCATTAGTTTAATTCCCATTTTATTAGGAATTGTCTGTGGCTACATTATGGCCGTCTTATGTGGAATCGTTGATTTTTCTACGGTAGAAAAGGCAAATTGGCTTACATTACCTGCATTCGATGTTGCATTTATAAATTACCAACCTAAAATTTATTGGAGCGCCATTATTGGTATGGCACCAATCGCATTTGTCACAATGACTGAGCATATGGGTCATATAATGGTTTTAAATAAATTAACGAAAAGAAACTTTTTCAAGGATCCTGGACTAAATAGAACCCTTTTCGGTGATGGTGTATCATCAATTATTGCTGGATTTGTTGGAGGTCCTCCAACAACTTCGTACGGTGAAAATATTGGTGTTTTAGCCATGACTAAGGTTCATAGTATTTGGGTGATTGGTGGCGCCGCATTCTTCGCCATTGTCTTTAGTTTCGTTGGAAAAATTAGTGCTTTGATTCAAAGTATTCCAGGACCAGTTATTGGTGGTATTAGTTTTCTACTCTTTGGTGTTATTGCTTCAAGTGGGTTAAGAATCTTAATCGATAATCAAATTGATTATGATAAAAAGCATAATCTGATGATTACTGCCAGTATCCTAGTGTTAGGAATTGGTGGCATGTACTTAAAAGTAGGCGATTTACAATTAACAAGTATTGCACTTGCAACAGTAGTAGGTATTGCACTAAACCTTATTTTACCTAAAGAAGCTAAAAGCGAAAAATAATAGGAGATGATATTTTGTTAGATAAAAAGACAAATTTAGTTCAGTTACAACATTTAGTATCAATCGAGGATCTATCTACAGAAGAAGTTGAAGCATTAATTGAAAGAGCTGAAAAGTTTAAACGAAATCCGTCATTATTTAACTTAAAACATCCTATCTTTACAACAAATTTATTTTTTGAAAATAGTACCAGAACACATAGTAGCTTTGAAGTAGCTGAGCAACGTATGAAATTAAACATTGTCTCATTTAATCCAAGTATTAGTGCACTCAGTAAAGGTGAAACTTTATACGATACTGTTTTAACAATGGGTGCTATTGGGACTCAAATCGCAGTTATCCGCCATCCTGAGAATGAATATTATCAACAATTAATTGGTGATAATGATTTGGGAGTTGGTATTATCAATGGTGGAGATGGGAGTGGACAACATCCTTCACAATGTTTACTCGATATGATGACGATTAAAGAAGAGTTTGGGACATTTAAAGACTTAAAAGTTGCAATTGTAGGAGATTTAACTAATTCGAGAGTTGCTAAAAGTAATATGCAATTATTAAAAAAATTAGGTGCTTCATTATACTTTTCAGGTCCAAAGGAATGGTTTTCTGAAGAATTTGAAGCATACGGTCAGTATTTAGAAATGGACGAATTAGTTGGTGAAGTTGATGTTATGATGATGCTACGTGTCCAACATGAGCGTCATACGGATGATAGTAAATTTTCGAAAAAGAATTATCATGAAAAATTTGGATTAAGTATTGAACGCGGTAAAAAATTAAAAAAACAAACAATTATTATGCATCCGGGTCCGATTAATAGAGATGTAGAATTAGCCAGTGAATTAGTTGAATGTGAACAATCACGATTTGTAAAACAAATGACGAATGGGGTATTTGTTAGAATGGCCATTTTAGAAGCTGTCATTAACGGACGTCATTTAATGGAGGCTAATAGAGCATGAAGAAATTAATTAAAAACGGAACCGTTTTTTTGAATCATAGTTTTAGCCAACAAGATATCTTGATTGAAGACGACAAAATTAAAGCAATTGGCACTAATTTAGCTGATGAACTGTTAAATGTTGATTTAGTTATTGATGCAGAACATTTAATTGTTGTACCCGGGTTAATTGACGTTCATGTCCATTACAGGGAACCTGGATTTGAATACAAAGAGACGATTAAGACAGGAAGTCAGGCCGCTGCCCGAGGTGGTTTTACCACAGTAGGAGCCATGCCTAATTTAGATCCTGTTCCTGATACGTTAGAACATTTTGCTGAAATAAAGCGACGTAATCAAAAAGACGGACAAGTACATATTTCCCAATATGCTGCAATTACCAAAGGTAGAACTTCTGAAGAATTAGTAAATTTTGGAGAATTAAAAAAAGCCGGGGCATTCGCCTTTACAAATGATGGCTCAGGTATTCAGACAGCTGGAACAATGTATCTTGCAATGAAAGAAGCAGTAAAGGTTAATTTACCACTTGTCTCTCATGTTGAAGATAACTCATTATTATTTGGTGGCGTCATGAACGAAGGTGTTCGTGCAAAAAATCTAGGGCTACCTGGTATTATGGGGGTTGTAGAATCATCACAATTAGCCCGAGATTTAATGCTTGCACAAAAAACGGGTGTTCACTATCATATGTGTCACGTTTCTACAAAAGAAAGTGTGGAATTAATTCGACTTGCTAAGAGTCATGGAATTAATGTTTCCTGTGAAGTTTCACCACATCATTTATTATTAACGGATTCAGACATTCATATGGATAATGGTAATTTTAAAATGAACCCCCCATTACGAACTGAAGAAGATCGCCTAGCTTTGATCGAGGGATTATTAGATGGCACAATCGATATGATTGCGACAGATCATGCACCACATAGTGAAGATGAAAAACGCGGTAGCATGCTTAATGCCGCTTTTGGTATAACTGGAAGTGAAACGGCCTTTCCGTTGTTATATACAAGAATGGTTAAAACAGGGATTTTAACATTAGCCCAACTTATTGTTCTAATGAGTGAAGCGCCAGCCAAACAGTTTAATCTAAATGGTGGTACGTTTGAGCCTGGTTCAGTAGCAGATATTGCAATTTTTGATATCAAAAATGAGCAAACAATTAATGAAGCAGATTATGTCTCAAAAGGTAAAAATAGTCCTTTTACAGGGCAAAAAATTTATGGGAAAACAATGTTAACGCTAGTTAGCGGTGAAATCAAATATGATAGTCGAAAGGTTGAGTAAATCATGAAACGATTCTTAATTTTAGAAGACGGAAGTATTTTTAAAGGATTTAGTTTTGGAGCAATGGCCTCAACTACTGGCGAAGTCGTTTTTACGACTGGAATGACAGGGTACCAAGAAACGATTACAGATCAATCATTCAGTAATCAAATTATCACGTTTACTAATCCTATTATTGGTAATTATGGTGTTAATTTGGATGATTATGAATCAATAGAACCTTCATGCAAGGGCGTTATCGTTAATAATGTTGCTAGGGTTTCTAGCAATTGGCGTCAACAATTAACCTTAGATGAATTTTTAAAACAGAAGGATATTCCTGGAATATATGGCATTGATACACGCGAATTAACAAAGAAATTACGAAATGTAGGAACGATGAAAGGAAGCATTATTGATTCCGATGCTGATTTAAATCATGCCTTTGATGCAATGAGTGCAACTGTACTCAACCAAAATATCGTCCAACAAGTTTCAACGATTAAACCCTATCCTAATCCTGGAACAAAATTAAACATTGTATTAGTCGATTTTGGGTTAAAGCACAGTATTTTGCGAGAGTTATCTAAGCGTGATTGCAACGTAATTGTTTTACCGTATAATGCAACTGCAAAACAAATATCTGATTTACAACCTGATGGTGTCCTATTATCGAATGGGCCAGGGGATCCCAAAACTTTACCGGAGGTTGTTGAGATGATCAAAATGATACAACCTAAATTTCCGATTTTTGGTATTTGTTTAGGACATCAGTTACTAGCACTAGCAAACGGTGCAGATACATATAAAATGAAATTCGGACATCGTGGATTTAATCATCCGGTTAGAGAAATTGCAACTGGACGAATTGATTTCACCTCACAAAATCATGGATTTGCGGTGGATAGCGATTCTATCGATTCAGATAAACTGATAGTGACACATCGTGAAATTAATGACGAGTCTGTTGAAGGAATTAAACATAAAACTGATCCAGCATTTAGTGTCCAATTTCATCCGGATGCTGCGCCTGGTCCACATGATGCAGATTATTTATTTGATGAATTTATTGAAATGATAAACCGAGTTGGGAGAAAATAAATATGCCTAAGAGAAATGATATCCATAAAATAATGGTTCTTGGATCTGGTCCTATTATTATTGGTCAGGCCGCAGAGTTTGATTATTCTGGTACACAAGCTTGTTTATCTTTAAAAGAAGAGGGTTACGAAGTTGTTTTAGTGAATTCCAATCCAGCTACAATTATGACGGATAAAGAAGTTGCAGACGAAGTGTACATTGAACCTTTAACGGTAGAATCAGTTTCAGGTATTTTACGTAAAGAGTATCCAGATGCCATTGTACCAACTTTAGGTGGTCAAATTGGCCTTAATTTAGCTATGGAATTGTCTCAATCAGGTATATTAGATGAATTAAACATTGAATTATTAGGTACTAAATTAAAATCAATTGATCAAGCTGAAGATCGTGAACAATTTAAACAATTAATGCAAGAGTTAAATGAACCCGTTCCGGAATCACTAACTGTTGAAACCTTAGAGAGTGCGCTAGAATTTGCAGATATTGCAGGATACCCAGTTATTGTTAGACCTGCATTTACAATGGGTGGGACTGGTGGTGGTCTATGTAAAACAGCTGAAGAACTTAGTAAAACGGTTGTTAATGGATTAGAGCTATCACCAACAACACAATGCTTGATAGAAAAGAGTATTGCAGGATACAAGGAAATTGAATTTGAGGTTATGCGAGACCACGCTGATAATGCAATTGTTGTTTGTAGCATGGAAAATTTTGATCCTGTTGGTATTCATACAGGAGACTCTATTGTCTTTGCACCAACTCAAACCTTATCTGATAGAGAGTATCAGATGTTACGAGACGTATCCTTGAAATTAATTAGGGCCTTAAAAATAGAAGGTGGTTGTAATGTACAACTTGCTCTAGATCCTCATAGTTTTAAATATAATATTATAGAAGTTAATCCGCGTGTAAGTCGTTCATCAGCATTAGCTTCAAAAGCAACGGGATACCCAATTGCGAAGATAGCTGCCAAAATAGCAGTTGGATTGAATTTAGATGAGATTTTAAATCCAGTGACTAAAACAACTTTTGCTGAATTCGAACCAGCATTGGACTACGTTGTTGCTAAAATACCACGTTGGCCATTTGATAAGTTCAATCGAGCAAATCGTTCACTTGGAACGCAAATGAAGGCAACTGGTGAGGTTATGGCAATTGGTCGTAATATGGAAGAAAGCTTGTTAAAAGCAGTTCGATCTTTAGAAATTGATGAAGATTACTTGTGCTTAGATAATGCTCAAAATGCAACTGACTCCCAACTTGAAAACCAGTTGGTTAATGCAACTGACCAGAGATTGTTTTATTTAACAGAAGCAATACGTCGCGGGTACACAATTGAAGAAATTGAAAAACTAACAAAAATAAATTTAGTCTTTTTGGATAAATTAAAACACATAGTCGAAATTGAAATGTCGCTAAGTATCAATATTAAAGATATTGACGTCCTTATTGAAGCTAAAAAACATGGTTTTAGTGATAAAGTTATTGCTGATATTTGGCACGAAACTTCGGAGGATATTAGAAAGTTTAGAATAGAAAATAATATTATTCCAGTTTATAAAATGGTTGATACCTGTGCTGCGGAATTTGAATCAGCCACACCATACTTTTATAGTACGTACGAACATGAGAATGAGAGTTTAAAGAGTAAAAAACAAGCAATTATGGTTATTGGTTCTGGTCCCATTAGAATTGGTCAAGGTGTTGAATTTGATTACGCAACAGTTCATTGTGTTAGAGCTATCCGTGACGCAGGATATGAAGCAATTATCATGAATAGTAATCCAGAAACCGTTTCAACTGATTTTTCAATCGCTGATAAATTATATTTTGAACCATTAACATTGGAAGATGTTTTAAATGTGATTGATGTTGATAAACCTTTAGGTGTAATCGTTCAGTTTGGTGGACAGACAGCAATTAATCTTGCTGCGGGATTACAACAGTATGGCATTAAAATATTAGGAACGTCTGTTAACAATTTGGATCGTGCTGAGGATAGAGAGTCATTCAACCGAGCGATTAAGCATCTAGGATTAAAACAACCCATTGGTAAGACTGCAATAACACAAGAAGATGTGCTTAAGCGAGCAACAGAAATCGGTTATCCCGTTCTTGTTAGACCTAGCTATGTTTTAGGTGGACGTGCAATGGAGATTGTTCAAAATCAGGTTGAACTCGAATTATATTTGCTAAATAACGTTAAAATCGCACCACAACATCCAATCTTAATTGATAGTTATCTTGAAGGTATTGAGTGTGAAGTAGATGCAATTTGTGATGGTGTTTCTGTCTTAATTCCAGGAATTATGGAGCATATTGAACATGCTGGAATTCATTCAGGCGACTCAATGGCTGTATATCCATCACAACATCTATCAGACAAGATTAAAGCAGAAATCGTTAATGCAACTAAAAAGATTGCACTTGAACTAAAATGTGTGGGATTAATGAACCTTCAATTTATTGTGCATCAAGATGAACTTTATATTTTAGAAGTTAATCCACGTGCCAGTCGTACCGTTCCATTTTTAAGTAAAGTAACAGGTATTAAAATGACCCAGGTAGCGACTAAAATTATATTAGGTTATGATTTGCAAGAACAAGGTTACCAGGATGGTTTATACCCAGAATCTAGTTCTGTTCATGTAAAAGCGCCTGTGTTCTCATTTAGTAAATTGAATGATGTTGATCCATTTCTAGGACCAGAAATGAAATCAACCGGGGAAGTTATGGGAACGGATCAAACATTTTCTAAAGCACTCTGCAAAGCATTAGTAGCCGCTAATATTAGTTTATCAGGTAATGGTTCCGTATTAGTAAATGTTAACGACAAAAATAAAAATGCTATATTACCACTTGTTCAACGATTTGTTTTACTTGGTTACAAAGTTTTAACATTACCAAAAATGGTTGATTTCTTTTTAGATAATCAGATTAAAACGTTTACCAGTACAGAGGCATTAAGCGTTAACCGACAATTAGATGATATTAATAATTTGTTACAAACTGGAACCGTTCAATTTGTTATCGATACACTATCAGATGATCACGATAAAGCATCATATGGTTATCAAACGCGTAAAATATCAGTAATGCAACATATTCCATTGTTTACATCTTTACAAACTGTTGATGTACTTATTCAAGCGTTAGAAAGCCAGTCATTTTCAGTAGCAGCACTATAAAAATTAAGGGGAGTAGATAATGATTAATCGACCTATCATTGCTTTAGATTTTCAGAATAGAATGCAAACGACAGATTTTTTACAGTTATTTCCTCAAGATGAACAACTATTTGTTAAAGTTGGTATGGAATTGTTTTACAGTGAAGGAACTCGTTTTGTTGAAGAATTAATTGATCAGGGGCATGACATTTTTCTTGATTTAAAATGTCATGATATTCCAAATACTGTTCGGCAAACTATGACCAGTTTAAGTCGACTAGGTATTTCATTAACAACAGTCCATGCGGCTGGTGGCGTTGAAATGATGAAATATGCATTAGATGGATTAGACCAAGGTAATTCCTCAATAAAAATGCCGAAAATAATCGCAATTACACAATTAACTTCTACCAGCCAAGAACAACTAGAAACGGAACAATTGGTTGAACGACCATTAATTGAAAGTGTCGTTAATTACGCTAAGTTAACAGAATTAGCTGGATTAGCGGGTGTTGTTTGTTCAGCACAAGAAGCTAAAATAATTAAGGAAGCAACTTCCAAAAACTTTTTGGCAGTCACACCTGGAATACGATTGGAAGGGCAGGCAGTAAGTGATCAAAAAAGAGTAATGACACCAGCTGCTGCAAAAAGAAATCAAAGTAGCGCCATCGTTGTCGGACGATCAATAACGCAAGCAGTAGATCCGTTTGCTGCTTACCAAGCAATCAAAAAAATGTGGGAGGAAGCTTAAATGAATTTAGCAGAGACAGTTGCCAGTGATTTATTAGAGATTGGTGCCGTAACTTTATCGCCAAAGAAGCCGTTTATTTGGGCAAGTGGACTAAAAAGTCCAATTTATTGTGATAATCGGTTAACGATTAGTTATCCTGAAATTCGTACTAGAATCGCTAAAGGCATAGCAGGTATTATTCGTGAAAAATATCCTGATACAGAGGTAATTGCAGGAACGGCAACTGCAGGAATACCCCATGCAGCATGGATTGCTAATGAATTAAATTTACCGTTAATTTATGTTAGAACAAAGCCTAAAGATCATGGTACTGGTCAACAAATTGAAGGACGATTAATCAAAGGACAAAAAACTATTTTAATTGATGATCTCATTTCAACTGGTGGAAGTGTTATTCAAGCAGTTAATGCAGCAAAAAATGAAGGCGCTGATGTTCTAGGTGTCATCGGTATTTTTAGTTATGAACTAGCGGCAAGTACGACAAATTTTGCTGATATTAAAACACCTTTTGAGACATTAACTAATTATTCAACACTTATTAAAGTAGCTAAGGAACAAGAAAAAATTAATTCTGATGAAAAATTATTATTGGATAAATGGCGTATCAATCCAAGTAATTGGTTATAGTAAAAAAGTTTCAACTAAGAATAATTTCTTAGTTGAAACTTTTTATTTACGACGCATAGCCATAATTTTTTGTAAGTCTGGTGTAATAAAGGTTGAGTTTTGACCTTCGTAGACAACAAAACCTGGCTTTGAGCCATTGGGCTTTTTAATCCGTTTAACTTGGATATAATCTACTGGAACAGATGCTGATTGACGATATTTTGAGAAATAAGCAGCTAAGTTAGCCGCTTCTGTGACTGTTTCATCACTAGGATTAGAACTGTGAATAATTACATGGGAACCAGGAATGTTTTTAGCATGTAGCCAGATGTCAGATTTATTGGCTGTCTTCATGGTTAGTTGATCATTTTGAAGATTATTCTTACCAACAGAGATAAGGGTTCCATCTGTTGCATAATATTCATCTGGTTTACTTATTTTAATTTTAATTGCTTTTTTATTTTTATTCAATTTTTGTTCTTTTAATAAACCTTGTTGTTGTAATTCAACCTTAATATCTGGTAAGTCTTTAGGTTCAGCTAACTCGATTTCTGATTGAATTTCTTCTAAGTAAGCAATTTCTTTTTTATTTAGGAGAAGTTGCTCATTAACAAATATAACTGCATTCTTTTGTTTTTGATATTTTTTAAAATATTTTTGTGCATTTTTTGAAGGTGAAATTTGATTGGATAATTGAATGGTCATTTCTTTTTCATTATCATAGAAATTAGGTAATGAAACTTCTGTCATTCCTTGTTTAACTAAGTGAAGATAAGTAGTTAATAATTCACCTTGGACCCGTAATTGATCCGCTGTTTCAGTATTTTTTAAAGTTTTTTCTAATTTTTTTTGTTTACCACGGTTCTTTTTGAGCTCATTTTTAACAACGCGGATTAAATGGCTACCTTGTTGTTGAACGCGGTCTTTATTTGCTTTATCGAGATAGTAAGTATCCAGCATTTCGCTTAATGAATCGAATTCTTGACCAGTACCAATTTCTTTATTTGGAATGGCCGAAAAATCAAGACGTTTGCCAGATAAAATAGTTGGTGTCGGTGTATCAAATTGTGTGAAGAAAGTTGACCAGCTGACACTAGGGTCTTCAACATTAGTATGAAGTGCAGTTGCAAGATCTAAACTAGATTGACCAGCGAGACCTTGATAGCTATTTTGAAGTTCCTTCGCTAGGACTTCCTTATTTGGAAACTCGGATAAAAGTTTTTTAAATGTATCAGTTGTATCTGTAAATGGATTTAATTTATCTTGAGCTGGTGGCTGACGATAGGTTGCACCAGGTATTAGCATACGATATCGATTTTGGTCTGAACTAATATGTTTAATGGTATCCAAAACCTTATCATTAGTTGGATTAATTAGTAGACAATTACTATAACGTCCCATCATTTCTAAACTTAAAATTAGAGGTTGTTCATCACCAAGTTCATTTCTAGTTAAAAATGAAAAATTAATAATACGATCATTAGCAATCTGATCAATTGCTACAAGTTGACCGCTCTCTAAATATTTACGAAGCATCATAGTAAAATTAGTTGGTGTTTTAGGATTTGAATAGGGAATATTTGTAATTTGTGCACGAGCATAACTTGAATGTGCAGATAATAGTAAGGGTTGATTCTTTCTATTTGCACGAATTGTAATAATAACCTCATTAGGGTAGGGTTGTGATATTTTTGAGACCCGACCACCGATTAGTTTGGTTCTTAGTTCACTAATCATTGCATGAGTAAAAACGCCATCAAATGACATTTAATCAACTCACTTTCTATAAAATATGTTTAATAACTACAAGTGTAACGTTTTAAACGATAAATCGCAAAGAATCATTATTGAATAGTTTTCTTGCCATTTTTAGTCTATATATTGTATAATGCAAGGTATATCGAATTTAAGGGGTCAACAAAATGAAAACAAGTCTTGAAAACTTACTATCAATTGATAAACAGTATAAAGTGATTTTACAACGTTTAACTAAAAAAAATCAATTAACAATATCTGAGTGGCAGTTATTAAAGAAAATAAGTGCTAAATTTAACACACAGGAAAAATTGGCCGTAGAAACAGATCTAGATATCTCAACACTAAGTCGACAATTAAAACGCTTAGTTGAAAAAGAAATGCTTGATAAGCATAGTATCGGTGACGATAAACGCCAATTGATTTATACAATGACTGAAATCGGCGTTGAGTCGTCAAAAGCAGTTGATAAAGGTTTTACTGAACTTGAAGCAACTATTTTTGAAAAGTGGCCAGAAGATGAACAAAATTTATTAAGAATATTATTAAATCGCTTAGACAAAAGTCTAACGAGGACTGACGTTTAAACCGTCATAAAATGAGGTGTTTAATTAATGAAAATAGCAATTGTAACAGATAGTACTTCGTACCTATCTAAAGATCAGATTGAAGAGAACAATATTACTATAATTCCTATCCCAGTCATTATTGACAATAAAATTTATAATGAAGGCGTTGATATTACAACTGAAGGATTCTATGAAAAATTAAAGACATCTGCATCCTTTCCAAGTACCTCACAGCCTTCTGTTGGGGAAATGATTAACTTATATGATAAATTAGGTAGCGAAGGCTATGATATTATTTTAAGTATTCATTTAACAAATACAATTTCAGGATTTATTGATAATTTAAAAAATATAGCACCAACAATTGAGTCAACTCGTGTGATACCGTATGATTCTGGTATCACAGTTATGTTAATGGGATATTTAGCTTTGGAAGCTGCTAAAATGGCTAAAGAAGATGCCTCTATCGATGATATCATTGCCCGATTAGATGATTTGAAGACAACGTTAGGTGAATATTTCATTGTTGATGATTTGCAAAATCTTGTACGAGGCGGTCGTTTGTCTAATGCTTCAGCCTTTATTGGAAGTGTTCTTAAAATTAAGCCAATTTTAACATTTGATAGTGTTTCAAATAAAATTGTTGCATTTGAAAAGATTAGATCAACTAAGAAGGCAATTAAGCGTGTAGAAGATTTATTTGAAGAGCATCGTGCATCTGTTGATTATCCTTTACGTGGACTTATTATTCATGCAAATGATGAAACGTCAGCAATTAAGTGGCAGACTAAAATGAAGAAGAAATATCCTGATATGACATTTGATATCAGTTACTTTGGACCAGTCATTGGGACACATTTAGGTGAAAAAGCATTAGCATTAGCGTGGATTAAAGACTTTGATCAAGCTTAAGAGTTATTAAAACTAACAACCGGTTTAATCGGTTGTTAGTTTTTTGTTTTCAAATAATAATTAAGATGTAACTGTGACTAGATAATAGTATGTCGGAGAAAATAATTTTAAGTTAATAGATAAAGTTTAAAAGCATCAAATGAGTGGTAAATTGAGACTTATCATATTAACACTATCCAACTTTAGTTAAAACACACAATTTAATGAAAGTTTAGTAGCGCAATATCTTACTGATTTTAAACAAGTCTATTTAAATTATCATTCGTTTTGTATTTGTATCTCGCTCATTTTATTTTATGTAAATATAATTTGTTCATCATAAAATATATTTACAATTATTATTCTCCAATAAATTATATAATTAACACTAATATTTGTAGATACATATCAAGCATGACGACCATAATTTGCCAAATTATGGTATTAGCTATATAAGGATTACTTAAAATCTAAAGTATTAAATATATTAGTTATTTTGTGAATAAACACTAATTTTAAATAATATGTATCATACTGTTTGATATAAGAACATTTTGCGTTCAACTTTCATTAAAGTTGAATTGTAACTCTTTAATGTGTTATTCTCTACGTATTAAACTATCCGTTATAATGAGGTGTATTTTTGAGAAAAGAAAAATATTTAGAATTAATTGAGAATGAATTACAGTACCAACCTTGGTATGCGCAGGAATACTATCAATCTAAATCTACAATCCCCCTATCCAATGCAACGTTATATCAATATTTAACAGAGTTTAGACGTTTTTTTGATTGGTTACTGGCAGAAGGTATTGTTAACGAAAAATCAATTAAGACAATCGATATTAGTGTTTTAGAACATTTAAAAAAGGAAGATATGGAACTATATAAATCCTCCCTACTTTCTAGAAGTAAATCAAATAATGCAAATAGCAACACACAACTCTCTAGGAGCACTGTAAATCGTTCTCTAACAGCGATTTCTTCATTGTTCAGGTATCTTTCTGAAGAAACGGAAAAAGAAGATGGAGAGCCATATTTTTATCGTAATGTGATGAAAAAAATTACTGTCGTAAAAGATAACGAAACGTTTGCTACACGTGCAGCAAATATTAAAGATAAATTAATGCTTGGAACTGAAGATCGTGATTATATTAACTTTATTGATCAAAAATATGCCGATTTGTTAAAGCCTAAAGGTCTTTCCTTTTTCAAACGGGATAAAGATCGCGATATTGCTATTAACGCTTTAATGCTAGGTAGTGGTTTACGGGTTTCAGAAGTTGCAAATAGTGACCTACCTGATTTAAATTTAAAAACAAATAATATTACCGTCATTCGAAAAGGTGGCAAGAAGGATACTGTGCCAATTGCACCGTGGGTAATCCCCTATCTTGTTAAATATATTGAAGTGCGTACAATGAACTATAAAGTAGATAAAATGGAAAAAGCCCTATTTTGTTCATCATATCGTGGAATTGGAAAACGCATTGAGAGTGGTACAATTGAAAAATTGGTAGCCAAGTACTCATCTGCATTTAAAGTCCGTGTTACGCCGCATAAACTACGCCATACACTCGCTTCTAAATTGTACCTAGAGACGAAGAATGAACAACTTGTAGCAACACAATTGGGTCAGAGTTCGACAAGTGCAACTGCGTTATATACCCATATGATTGATGAAGAACAACGGAATGCTATTAATAAATTATAAAATAAAAACGATTAACTCGATATTGAGTTAATCGTTTTTATTTTATGACTTTCCTTCCCATTCAGATTTGAAATTCTCAAGGAAATCTAACATAATTTGATGTCTATTTTTAGCCATTCGTTTTCCTGGTTCAGTGTTCATTGTTTCTGTAAGTGTCAATAACTTTTCGTAGAAATGGTTAATGACCGTTTGATTCTCAATATTCCTGTATTCTTCTGGGGTCATATTTCTTCTTGGACCACGATGTGGATCATATATTTTACTGCCAACATGTCCACCGTAATAAAAAGTTCTAGCAATACCGACAGCACCAATTGCATCTAATCGATCAGCATCTTGAACAACTTTTGCTTCTTCGGGCAAGTTAATAGTATTATCGTTCAATTGGTTTTTAAAAGAAATTGATTTAATAATTATTAAAATATCATTAATTTGAAGTGAAGTTAAATCAATAGATGTTAAAAAATTTGTTAAATTAGTTACTTCTTCTTTAACATTATCGACTACTTTATCATCAATTACGTCATGTAAATAACTACTAAGAACAATTATTAAATAATTGATATTATGAATTTCTGAGGCAATCGTTTTTGAATTTGTAACGACTCGTTCAATATGAGCAAAGTCATGTCCAGAAGTATCTGACGCTAATTTATTTTGCGTATATATTTTAACTGCTTGAATTTGTTCTTCAGGTAGCATCCTAAATTCTCCTTAAAATAAAAAAGCTTAGAGATAAAGTCTAAACTTTTAAGATTTTTTATTAAGCTTCAAAAACAGCTTGTAATTGAGGAACAACTTGTTTTTTTCTTGAAACAACACCAGGTAATGACAATTTGTTATCAGAAAGTTTTGTGTTGAAGGCTTTTTCAACCATTTCTTTAGGTTCTCCAACAACTAATAGTTCTGAATCACTGTCTAGGATATTTGTAACTAATAGTAAGAATAAATCATAATTATTAGCTTTACTATCATCTTCAATCGCTGAAACTAGTGCAGCTTCACGGTTAAAAACTTCTTCTAAATCAACGGTATTAACTTGAGCAACACGTACTGTTTTACCAGCCATATCAAAAGATTTGGCATCTCCGTTAATCAATTCTGTTTCAGTTTTGCTAGATAAATTAGTTCCAGCTTTTAACATATCTAATCCGTATACATTGTAATCAGTGTTACTAATTTTAGAAAGTGCTTTAGTTGCTTCAATATCAACTGGAGTCGTTGTAGGTGATTTGAATAACAATGTATCAGAAATAATAGCTGACATCATTAATCCTGCAATATTAGCAGGAATTTCAATATTGTTTTCATTAAACATTTTCCATAGGATGGTACTTGAACAACCGACAGCCTCTGCGCGGAAATTAAGAGGCATATTGGTTGTGAAATTAGCAATACGATGATGATCGACAACGTCTGTTACAACAAGATCAGCGATATCAGAAACACTTTGTTGAGATTCATTATGATCAACTAACATAACTGATTCAACCTCATTTTTAGCTGTTTCAATAATTCTTGGTTCAGGTTCATTAAAGTAATCTAAAACAAATTTTGTTTCTTCACTTAATGTTCCTAAGGTAACGGCTTCAGTATCGAAACCTAATTTATTTTGTAGATATGAGAATGCTTTAGCAGCTACAACTGCGTCTGTATCAGGACTTTGATGTCCAAAAATTAATTGTTTAGTCATTATTATAATCTCCTTTTTATTTGTTAATTTCTTTAAGTCGAGTCATGTAATCTTTTTCTTCTAAAAATTTATCAAATGCATTTAAAAAATGTTCATTTCTAGGAATTTCATCTTTATCTTTTCTAAAGACAAATGACAAATCAAATTTTATTTCTGGATCAAAATGAGATGTCCAAAGGTCTTTGCTTTCAGGATGAGCCGTTAAAAATGAAGTTGGTAATGCTGAATAAGCATGTGTTGCACGAGCAAATTTTAAAATCTGTGTGGGTGATGTAAATCTAGCAACACTCTTTGGCAGGTTAACTAATTGATTTTGATAAATTGTTTTAATTGTTTTATCAAGATAATAATCACTTGGATAAGTGACCCAAACATTATCAATTGTTTCTTGAAGTCTAACTTTCTTTTTAGAAGATAACTTTTCATTATGATGTAAAAACAATAAATCTTCAGTAAAGATTTTCTTACTTTCGTATGGTTTCCAGTTTTTAATACTTTCATCTGGAAGATACATAATAGCTAAATCAATTTTATTATTCTCAAGTTCACTCCAAATTTCTTTACGCGTTAGTAAATGGAATGACACAATAATATCTGGATTATTTTTATAGTACTGGATAACAAAATCATCAAACACTTCGTCTTCGATTGAAGCCAAAATCCCGATAGTAATTTCTCCTTGTGTTGCACTTGTTGATTGTTGAATTTCATTCGTTGCTTTATTTAATGTTTCATAGATTTGGTGTGTTGCATCTAGCATTGTATAGCCAGCATCAGAAAGATGTAATTTTTTACCAACAGAATAAAAAAGTGGTGCACCAACTGTTCTTTCTAATTTTTTAATTTGCTGTGTTAATGCAGGTTGTGTGATTCCTAATATTTGGGCTGCTTGCGTATAATTCATTATATCTGCAAGCTGTAAAAAATATGTTAACGTTTTTGATGAAAATATATTTTCTTGCTTTGTTTTCATATTAGCGTGATCTCCTCAGTTCTAGAAATTAATAGTCATATTAGTATAATAAGCGTAATAAAAAAAAAGAGCAAACAAATTTGCCTTTTTTTAACAATTTAATTATTAATTAATCTCATTTAAATTATTAGGTATTCCTAATTGTTCTGTATCAATAACAAATGAACCATTTGAATATCTATCAGATAGCGGATATGACATTGGTTCGATAATAAATTCATTGCCACTTTCAGTAAGGGCATTTAAATTCACATCTTTAGTAATGAGTTTCATGCCAACGACTCTATGAGGTTCCTTCTTAAGCTCTCTAAGAACAAGAACGCCACGTTTCGCCCTACTTGTCGAGCTCACTTCTGATACAGCCATACGCTTAAATGAACCGCGCTGTGTTAATAATCCAATCTGACTATGTTCAGTTACTAAACAAGTAGCGGCAACATAATCATCCTTCTTAAGATTCATCGCGATTACACCAGCTGCTTTAGATCCGACAACAGGAACTTCTTCGAGAGGATACTTTAATCCATACCCATCATGTGAAGCACTAAAAATGAATAACGAGTCATCCGTTTCTTTCAAGTATGAAATCAAGATAACATCATCGTTAGCTTCCTTCAATTTCATGAATTTACTTGCATGACCTTTATAAGTTCGTCCGGGTTGTAAGTCGGAAACCAGTGTTTGTTTAATGAATCCATTTTTAGTTGCAAAAACAAATTTACCAGGGACATTCACTTTTTTGAAAGAAAATGCTTTAATTAAATATTCATCAGTATCTAATCCAATAGTTTGTGAAATATGTTCCCCAGTATCTTTCCACTTTGCCTCAGTTATTTCATGAATTGGACGGTAAATCATATTTCCCTTATTTGTAAACATAAATAGATGATCTAATGTGTTAACAGATTCATTAAATACAATTTGATCTTCGTTTTTCAAACCATTCTCATTTACTCCTGAGGCGTTAAATGACCGTAATGAGCTACGTTTGAGATAACCATCACGGCTAACTAATACTTGAACATCTTCGGGAGTTACTAAAACTGCTGTTTCAATCTTAATGTCTTCAATATGTTCTTGAATTTCAGTTAGTCGAGGTGTGGCATATTCTTTAGATACTTGTTTAAGCTCTTTTTTCACAACATCAGATAACTTACTAGGATCTGCCAATATTGCTTTGTAATCAATAATTTTTGCAGCAAGCTCTGCATTTTCTTTTTCAAGCGCAGTCACATCTGTATTAGACAAGCGGTACAGTTGTAATGAAACAATTGCTTCAGCTTGTTTTTCTGTGAAATCGAACAGATCCATTAAGCTTAATTTAGCACTCTTTTTATCTTTACTTGCACGGATTGCTTTAATTACTTTATCTAAAATTGATAAAGCTTTAATTAACCCTTCAACGATATGTTGACGAGACTCAGCCTTTTTTAAATCAAATTCAGTTCTTTTTTTCGTAACACTTAATTGATACTCTAAGTACGAAGATAAGAATTTTTTTAAGCCAACTAACTCAGGTCGTTGATGGTTAATTGCAACCATATTGAAATTATACGAAATTTGTAAATCAGTATTTTTAAATAAATAATTTAAAATACCTTGTGCATTGACGTTGCGTTTTAATTCAATTGCAATTTGTAGTCCTTCACGATCACTTTCATCTCGAACTTCAGCAATCCCATCAACTTTTTTTAATAAGCGAATTTCATCCATCTTTTTAACAAGAACAGCTTTATTCACTTCGTATGGAATTTCTGAAATAATAATTTGTGTTTTACCACCCTTTAGTTCTTGAATCTCAGTTCTAGAACGAACGACTACTTTACCACGCCCCGTTTTATAAGCACTCTGGATGCCGGATAGTCCTTGTAAAATACCACCGGTTGGAAAATCGGGGCCCTTAACGAATGACATTAATTTATCTAAAGTCGCATTTGGATGACCAATTAAATAAACAACGGCATCAACAACCTCGCTTAAATTATGAGGTGGAATTTCAGTTGCATACCCAGCTGAAATTCCCGTTGCACCATTTACTAACAAATTAGGAAATCTTGCTGGTAAAACAGTTGGTTCATACTCCGTATCATCAAAATTCAATACGAAATCAACCGTTTCTTTTTCAATATCACGTAGCATTTCAGTCGCAATTTTACTTGTACGAGCTTCTGTGTAACGCATTGCGGCAGGAGAATCACCATCCATTGACCCATTATTTCCGTGCATTTCAATTAATGGTGTTCGTAATTTCCAGTTTTGACTCATACGGACCATAGCTTCGTAAATTGAGCTATCTCCATGAGGATGAAAATTACCCATAACATTTCCGACAGATTTAGCAGATTTTCTAAACCCTTTATCATATGTGTTACCATCTTGATTCATTGCGTATAAAATACGACGTTGAACAGGTTTTAGGCCATCACGTATATCAGGTAAAGCACGTTCTTGAATAATATATTTAGAATAACGACCAAATCGTTCACCCATAACATCTTCTAAGGTCAGCTCTTGAATTTTTGATGTATCTTTTTCTATAGCCAAATTAATAATCCTCCTTCCTTAGTCAGTCGTTGTTTGATCTTCAAATAATGTTAAATCTTCTTCATTTTTTAAATCAGTAACTTGTTTACTTGATACCTTATCAAGGATACTACCGTCCTCTTCAAGTGAAAATTGAACATTTTCTTCAATCCAATTTCGACGAGGTTCTACCTTGTCGCCCATTAAGGTTGTCACTCTTTTTTCAGCAAGTGCAGGATCATCAATTCGAATTCTAACTAAAGTTCTTGTCATTGGATCCATAGTTGTTTCCCATAATTGATCTGCATTCATTTCGCCCAGACCTTTAAATCGTTGTAGGTTGTAACCACGTCCAATTTTTGTTGTTGCTTTATCAAGCTCTTCATCGGTCCAAGCATAGATACTCTCTATTTTTTTACCCGTTCCTTTTTGAATTTTATATAAAGGTGGTAAAGCAATATAGATTTTCCCAGCATCAATTAGTGGACGCATATATTTATAGAAAAATGTCAATAATAAGGTTTGGATGTGCGCACCATCAGTATCAGCATCAGTCATGATAATAATTTTATCGTAGTTACTGTCTTCGAGCTTAAATTCAGCACCAACACCTGCGCCAACTGTATAAATCATTGTATTAATTTCTTCATTTTTTAAAATATCTTGTAATTTTGCCTTTTCAGTATTCAATACCTTACCACGTAAAGGTAGAATGGCTTGGAATTTGCGTTCACGACCTTGTTTAGCTGAACCACCGGCAGAATCACCTTCGACTAAAAACAACTCATTTTTCTTAGCGTTTTTCGATTGTGCAGGTGTTAATTTCCCAGATAATAAGCGATCATTTTTCTTTTTCTTTTTCCCATTTCTTGAATCATCACGAGCCTTACGAGCTGCTTCTCGAGCCTCTCTAGCTTTAATTGATTTTCTAACAAGTTCTTGTGCAAACTCACCATTTTCCATCAAATAAAACCCAAGTTTTTCACTCAGAACGCTATCGACGATAGATCTTGCTTCGGGTGTACCTAATTTACCCTTCGTTTGTCCTTCGAATTGCAATAACTCTTCAGGTATTCGCACTGAAATGACTCCTGAAAGGCCCTCTCGAACATCACTACCTTCTAAATTACGATCTTTATCTTTTAAAAGACCTAATTTTCTGGCATATTCGTTAAATGCTTTTGTCCAAGCAGACTTCATTCCTGCTTCATGTGTACCACCATCTTTTGTCCGAACGTTATTAACAAAGGACATTAAGTTTTCTGAGTAGCCATCATTATATTGTGCTGCAACTTCTACTTCAATTTTATCTTTAATGCCATCAAAATACATCACTTCGCCAAGTGTATCTTTGTCTTCGTTTAAATAAGCAACGAATTCTTTAATACCTTCTTCAAAATGATAGATATCTTGTTTATCAGTTCTTTCATCTGTTAAAACAATTTTGACACCACGTAATAAAAAGGCAGACTCTTTTAATCTTTCAGCTAAAATATCATACTTATAAATTGTAGTTGAAAAAATACTTTCATCGGGTTTAAAAGTTACTGTTGTTCCATTTGCTCGTTTAGTTGCACCTAATTTTTTTAAAGTCCCAACTGGATGCCCACCATTTTTAAACTTTTCTTCATAACGAATACCATCACGAACGGTATCAACTGTTAATGATGAAGATAATGCGTTAACGACACTTGCGCCAACGCCATGTAGTCCACCAGACGTTTTATATCCGCCTTGGCCAAATTTTCCACCAGCATGTAAGACAGTGAAGATAACTTCAACAGTTGGTATTCCTGATGCATGCATACCAATAGGCATACCACGACCATAATCTACAACAGTAATACTGTTATCACTGTGGATTGTAACGTCGATTTGTGAACCATATCCTGACAAGGCTTCATCAACTGCGTTATCAACAATCTCGTAGACAAGATGATGTAATCCCTTGCCATCTGTCGACCCAATATACATACCAGGTCGTTTTCTAACTGCTTCTAGTCCTTCAAGAACTTGAATTGAATCATCATTGTATTTTGTTTTATTTTGATTAGTCATTCAGTTAAACGCCCCTTACTCTGTATTCCTACAGTAACGTTACTATAATAACCTATTCTTTTTTAAAATGTAAAGAGAAATCCGAATAGATGTTCTATTTTATAAAAAATTTTGGTGTCTTCTTAAAAGAATGTTAAAATACTACTTATTGGATTTACTGGCTGAAAGGAGTGAATTATCATGGGTACAATCATATTAATGTTGATTATCGCTTATATTTTAGGATCAATTCCATCAGGGGTTTGGATTGGAAAATATTTTTATCAAAAGGATATCAGAAATTTTGGTAGTGGTAATGTTGGTACAACTAATACTTATCGAGTTCTTGGACCAAAAGCAGGGACTGTTGTCTTAGTGATGGATATATCAAAAGGAATTATAGCTGCAAGCCTCCCTTATATGTTTGGGGTCGCATCAACCGTTAGTCCTTTACTAATTGGTGTAGGTGCAGTAGCTGGACATACATTCTCAATATTTACTGGATTTAAAGGTGGTAAGGCAGTTGCTACTGGTGCGGGTATTTTATTACCGTATAATCCGCTATTTTTTCTTATCGCTTGTACCATGTTTATTTCTTTAATACTTTTAACGAGTATGGTAAGTGTTGCAAGTGTCATTGGATTTATTGGTATTACGATAACAGCGATATTATTTCAAGATTGGTTATTAACTAGTATTGCAGGTATTTTGACTATATTTGTTATTTATAAACATAGAGACAACATAAAACGTATTTTAAATGGTACTGAGAGTATGGTACCTTTTGGTCTTGGATTATATTTACGAAATAAAAAAAATCGATGATTATTTCATCGATTTTTTTTTTAAAATACTGTGATTTCATACGAACCTTCGAACGATTTATTTTTTTCTAACGTATAAATATTACTTTTATCTGATAAATTACCAGTAGATTCAATATTATCAGCTACTCCCCACCATGGTTCAATACAAACAAATGGTGAATTTTCAGGATATTTCGACCAGATACCAACGTAATCTGCACCATTTAATGTCACGGAAACACCATGATCATCTTCAGGTGTTGAAAGTAAGATAGTCGTTTCTAGTTGTTTCAATTCGTAAATTAAGGCATCATTTTTGAATGTTTCGCGAGATAACTTAATAGGTTCGTTGAACTTAACTGATTTTGCATTTTCGATATCGCTAAAAGGTCCAACTAGTGGAATTTGACGTCTTTCAACATTTGGTGCCACTTCAATTTGATAATTTTCTAGATTTAAATAAGCATTTTTAAGTGGTACGTTAAATGCTGGGTGTCCTCCGATAGAAAATAACAAAGGATTTTCATCGGGGTTATAAACATCGTAAATTACTTTTATTTGATGATTAGTTAAAATGTAATGTAATCTCAATCTAAAATTAAACGGATACTTTGAGATTGTTTCTGGGGATGAACCTAATTCCAGAACAACTGATGTTTTACTTTTAGAAACCACTGTAAAAAGCATGTCACGGGCAAAGCCATGTTGACCCATTTTATATGTTTTATGATCATACGCATATTCATCATTTTTTAAACGCCCAACAAATGGAAACAATACTGGGGCATGTCTACCCCAGTATTGTTTATCTGCTTGCCAAATATATTCAATAGATGTGTCATTTCCGGTAATACTGATTAATTCAGCACCTTGTTCAGCAATTTTGACTGTGATGAAATCATTTTTAAGTTCAACTGTCATTTTAGTTCACCCTATCCTATAAAATATAACGACTAAGATCTTTATCAGCAACGATGTTACCAATTTTGTCTTCAACATAACTTTCAGTAATTGTTATGTCACCCATTTGCATATCTGGACCCTCAAATAGTAAATCTTCAAGTAATTTTTCAAGAATTGTATGCAGTCTGCGTGCACCAATATTTTCAGTATCGTGGTTAACGTTGTAAGCAATTTCAGATATTTTCTCAATTGCTTCAATTGTAAATGTCACATTAATATTATCAGTGCCAATTAAAGCAATATATTGTTTAATTAAGGCATTATGAGGTTCTGTAAGAATTTTAACAAAATCTGCTTGGCTCAAATCATCTAATTCAACTCGAATTGGGAAACGACCTTGAAGTTCAGCAATTAAATCGCTAGGTTTACTTTCATGAAAAGCACCTGATGCAATAAACAAGATATGATCAGTATTAATAACACCATATTTAGTTGAAATTTGAGAGCCTTCAACAATTGGTAAAATATCACGTTGTACGCCTTCTCTAGAAACTTCACCACTATTTTTTTGAGATTTTGAAGTAATTTTATCAATTTCATCAATAAAAATAATTCCAGTGTTTTCAGCACGTTCAATTGCAGCTTGATTGATATCTGCTACATTAACTAATTTTTTTGATTCTTCACGAATTAAAATTTTACGGGCTTCTGCTACGGTTAACGTTCTTTCTACTTGGCGTGTTGGTGTTAATGCACTTAAGGTATCTCCTAAGTCGATGCCCATTTGTCCCATCATGCCATTCATACCAGAAGGCTGTTTAGGTTCATCAACTTTAATTGTCACTTCGTTATTTTCTAATAAACCACGACTTAGTTGTTCCGATACAGATAGTCGTTCATTTCTAATGTCGTCAGTGACCTCCTCTTCATCTTTTGCATCTAATCCGGCAGGTATTTGACCTTTTTGAATTTGAGACATCATTTGCATAAGATTAACATTCTCGGCTTTTTTTTGTTTTTTAATACCTGGAACTAGAAGTTTTACAAGTCGTTTATCAGCCATACGTTCAGCTGCGCCTGAAACACGGCCATATTGAGCATCTTCTTCTAATTTAATTGACACGTCAACCAAGTCACGTACCATTGATTCAACATCACGTCCAGCGTAACCAACTTCAGTGAATTTTGTTGCTTCAACTTTAATAAATGGTGCTTCAAGCATTGTTGCCAAACGACGAGCAATTTCAGTTTTACCTACACCAGTTGGCCCAATCATCATTAAATTTTTAGGTGTAACATCTTTTTGCATTGATTCAGAAAGTTGCATCCGACGATATCTATTACGTAATGCAACAGCAATGGCCTTTTTTGCATCATTTTGACCGATAACGTATTGATCTAGTTCTGTAACAATCTGTTTTGGTGTTTTATCACTTATAGTCATAAATTTACCCGCTTTCTATAATTCTTCTGAGATGACATGATGGTTAGTAAAAATATCAATATCACCGGCAATATTAATTGATGCCTCAGCAATTTCTTTAGCTGACATATCAGTTGTATGATGCTTAAGTGCCTTTGCAGCAGACAAAGCAAAATTTCCGCCAGATCCGATTGCTAAAATGTCATCGTCAGGTTCAATTACTTCTCCACTACCAGAAACTAATAACATTTCATTACTGTTCATTACAATCAAAAGTGCTTCTAATTTTTGTAAGGATTGTTCACTACGCCAATCCTGAGCTAATTCAACTGCTGCACGTTGTAAATTACCACTAAATTCATTTAATTTTTTTTCAAATCGTTCTTCAAGATTAAATGCGTCGGCAACGCTACCAGCGAAACCAACAACTACTTGATCGTTATATATGCGACGAACTTTTCTAGCAGTCCCCTTCATAATAACTTTTTCACCCATTGTGACTTGGCCATCACCGGCCATTGCACAGTGACCATTATGCTTAACGGCACAAATTGTTGTTGCATGAAATGAAACAGTTGCCATAATAAACTCCTCCATGTTACTCATTTATTGTATAAAAAAACTTCATTGAACGCTACTACTGTAGCACAACAATGAAGTATAACTCAATTATTTTATCAGATATTTCATAAATATTTAAAGACTTGGTTTAACAATTGCTAAATGCTCTAGAGCACGATTTGCAACCGCTTGATTTTTTTCTTGTTTATCTCGAATTTTTGTGCCTAATTTAGGGATAATACCAAAGTTAGCATTCATCGGCTGAAAATGTTTACCACTGGCATGTGTTATATAATGGGCCATAGCTCCCATCACAGTTGTTTTAGGAAGTACGACTAGCTCTTCTCCTAAAACAAGATGTGCGGCATTGATCCCTGCTAATAATCCACTTGCAGCACTTTCTACATAGCCTTCAACACCTGTCATTTGACCAGCAAAAAATAAATCATTTCTAAATTTAGACTGATATGTTGGTTCCAGTGTATCAGGAGAACGCATAAATGTATTACGATGCATAACACCATAACGAACAAATTCAACATTTTCTAAACCTGGAATTAGTGAGAAAACATTCTTTTGTTCGCCCCATTTAAGATGCGTTTGGAAACCAACAATATTGTATAAGTCACCGACTGCATTGTCTTGACGCAATTGGACAACGGCAAAAGGTGTTCTACCAGTCTTAGGGTCTTCTAATCCAACTGGTTTTAAAGGGCCAAATAACATTGTTTTAGCGCCTCTTCTAGCCATTTCTTCAATTGGCATACAACCTTCGAAAAATTTTTCATCTTCAAAATCATGCATTTCAGCAGTTTCGGCCCCTATTAGTGCCTTATAAAAGGTTATAAATTCCTCTTTAGTCATTGGACAATTAAGGTATGCAGCATCACCTTTATCATATCGTGATTTTAAGTAGATTTTATCCATATTTAATGATGATTTTTCTAAAATTGGTGCAGCTGCATCATAAAAATAAAGTCCCTCACTACCATTTAATTGTTTAATTGATTCTGCTAAACCTGATGATGTTAAAGGACCTGTCGCAACAATTGTTGGACCTTTTGGTAGTTCAGTTAACTCTTCATTGATAACCGTAATATTTTCATGATTTTTAACTAAATCAGTTATCTCACCAGAAAATTTATCACGGTCAACGGCTAGCGCACCGCCAGCCGGAATTGCATTATGGTCAGCTGACTTCATAATAACTGAATCTAACTGTCTCATCTCTTCCTTCAAAAGACCAACGGCATTCGTAATTTGATTAGCTCTTAAAGAATTCGTACAAACTAGTTCAGCAAAATTCTCAGTATGATGCGCTGGTGTCATTTTGATAGGGCGCATCTCGTATAAATTAACATGAACTCCTCGCTTGGCAATCTGCCATGCAGCTTCACTACCGGCAAGACCAGCACCGATTACATTAACGCTAGTATTTTCCATTATATAATCCCCCTGCTAGTTAGATTCAATTATTTTTGAACCGCTTCTTCATAGTCACAATTACTACATTTGACTTGTTTTCCACCTTTTACTTTTTTCTCAATTAAATAATGTTGACATTTTGGACATTCGCGACCAATAGGTTTATCCCATGATACGAATTCACAATCTGGGTATCTTGAGCAACCATAGAATAAACGATTTCGTTTAGATTTACGTTCAATTACTTCCCCTTGCTGACACAATGGACAAGTTACACCAATTTCTTTAACGATTGCTTTTGTATTACGACAATCTGGAAAACGCGTACATGCAAAAAATTTACCATATCGGCCCATCTTAATAACCATCGGTGACCCACAAATTTCACAATTAAATCCAGCTGGTTCATCTTTAATTTGAACTTTCTCAATTGTTTCTTGGGCATGTTCAACATTTTTTGAAAATGGTTTATAAAAATCATCAACAACTTTAACCCAATTTTCGTCTCCGACTTCAATGTTATCAAGACCTTTTTCTAATTCAGCAGTAAATTTAACATTCACAATATCACTAAAATAAGCTTCAATCATATCATCTACAATTTCACCCAGTTCAGTTGGTTCAAAACGCTTAGCAATTAATTTCACATAATATCGACGTTGAATAGTATCCAAGGTTGGTGCATACGTTGATGGACGTCCAACACCATTTTCTTCAAGTGTTTTAATTAAATTTGCTTCAGTGAATCTAGCAGGTGGCTGAGTAAAATGTTGGTTAGGCTGATTTTTAGCTAACTTAACATGATCGCCAACTTTTAAATCCGGTAAAATATTATCAGTCTTTTTGTTATCCTCATAAATTTTTGTATAACCTGCAAACTTAGTCTTTGACCCAGAAGTATGATAAGTAACGCCATTTTGTTCAATAGATACAGACATTGTATCCATTACAGCTGGTGTCATTTGACTGGCAACAAATCGCGACCAAATTAATTTATATAACTTCATTTGATCATTACTTAAATAATCCTTCATTGAAGCAGGTGTACGTAAAACAGAGGAAGGTCTAATTGCTTCATGTGCGTCCTGTGCACCTTCTTGTAATTTACCTTTGCGTGGCTTAATAGCTGCATAATCTTCACCATACTTTTCGTGTAAAAATTGAGCAGTTTCATGTTTGGCAGTCGTAGATACACGAGTCGAGTCGGTACGCATGTAAGTGATTAAACCAACAGTACCCTGTTTTCCGAGATGAATTCCTTCATATAATTGTTGTGCAACCATCATCGTTTTTCTTGTACGAAAGTTTAATTTTCTATTAGCATCTTGTTGCATTGTACTTGTAGTAAATGGTAAAGCTGGAAATCTTTTACGTTCTTTTTTTGTGACAGCGGTGATATCAAAATCTTGTTTTGTATCAATTAATGCCATTACTTTTTTAACATCTTCATTATCATGAAGTGCTTTTTTCTTTCCCTTAATACCATAAAAAGCTGCATCAAATTTCTCTTTACCTTTTTTAAATTCAGAATCAATAGTCCAGTATTCCTCTGGTATAAATGCACGAATTTCTTTTTCTCTATCAATAATTAAATTCAAAGCAATAGACTGAACTCGACCAGCACTTAAGCCTTTTTTTATTTTAGCCCATAATAAAGGACTAATTGAATAACCAACTAATCTATCTAAAATACGGCGAGCTTGTTGTGCATCAACTAAATTCATATCAATTGATCTAGGATCATTAAAAGCATTTTTAACTGCATCTTTTGTAATTTCATTAAAAACAACACGATTTTTGTCCGTGATATCTAAATCTAAAATATGAGATAAATGCCATGCAATTGCCTCGCCTTCACGATCAGGATCGGCTGCTAGATAAACATTTTTAGCTTTTTTAGCTTCTTTTTTTAAACTTTTAATAACATCGCCTTTACCACGAATTGAAATGTAATGAGGATCATAGTTGTTTTCAACGTCAACTCCCATTTTACTTCGTGGTAAATCTCTAATATGTCCAAGACTAGCGACAACATGGTAGTTGCTGCCTAGGTATTTTTCAATTGTTTTAGCCTTAGAAGGTGATTCAACAATAACTAGATTTTTTTTTGCCGGCGTTCTCTTTTTCTTTTTGGTTACTGGCATAATTGAACTCCTTCGTAGTATTTATATTGTAAGCAATAACATTTTTAAAATCGTTAGTAATCTTAAAGCATATTAGAGAGACTTGTCAAGCGTAACTAGTTTTCATAGAACTCTGCAAGTATCTGTTCACCGTTAATAATCGGCATTGCACCGGCTATTATTAGTTCATTACACCCAAGTGAAAGAGGACTAATAATTGATCCGGGTACAGCTAGTACTGTGCGATTTTCTTGCAATGCTAAATTGGCAGTTATAAGACTACCACTATGGTGTTTAGCCTCTGTAACTAATAAGCATTCACAAAGGCCTGCAATAATTCGATTTCTTTCAGGGAAATGATTACGTTGTGGTCCTGTATTCAGTCCGTACTCAGATAATAAAAGTCCCTTTTTGCTAATTTCAATTTGTAAATCTTCATTAATTTTTGGATAATAAATATTTAAACCTGTCCCAATAACAGCAATTGTATCTGCTCCGTTAGCTATTGTAAATTGGTGTGCCAAGGTATCAACGCCGGCTGCTAATCCGCTTAAAATTACCTTATCATTTTGGATACTATTTGGTAATAATAATCGTATTACTTCTATTGAGTAGTCAGTTCTTTGCCGAGCACCAACAACAGCAAGTGATTGTCGATTTAATAATTGCGTATTTCCTCGCATAAAAAGAACAATTGGTGGTCGATAGCATTCTTTTAGTCGATACGGATAGTCCTCATCAATAATAGTCACAATTGTTGAATGTAACTTATTGGTAATAACCTCATTTTTCAATGAAATACTAGTGTAAGCTTTACTGAAACTAGCTATTTTTTTACTATTTAAATTTAAAATGGATTTAATTACATCTAGAGTTAAATCAGTACAACTTGGATTCTGTTGTAACCAATCAAAAATTTTATTTTCGCCAATATACGTTATTTCAGAACATAGTCTAAGTTTAATTAAAGTGTCTCTTATTGTCATTGTTTCTCCTTATTAGTCATTAATACTAATAAGGTACGCAATTTATTTCATTATTTTTTTAGAATAGATTTAATTGGTTCAAATGTTCGACGATGAATTGGAGTGACTCCTAATTTGCTAAGTCCTGCTAAATGTTTTTTAGTTCCATATCCATCATTATGATTGAAATCGTATCCTGGATATAATTCATTGTAAAAGTTCATGAGATGATCTCGGTAAACCTTAGCAACGATACTAGCAGCAGCAATACTAGCACTTTTAGAATCGCCTTTAATGAAACTTTCCTGCGGAATATCGCTATCAATCGTCATAGCATCAATCAATAATTGTTGTGGTTTCACGTCCAATGAATTAACAGCTTCTAACATAGCAATTCTTGATGCTTGATATATATTAACTTCATCAATTGTTTGATTATTTATCACAGATATACCAACTGAAACAGCTGTAGCTAATATTTCAACGTATAATGCTTCACGCATAGATGCAGATAATTTTTTCGAATCATTCACGTCAATTAGATTGAAATTATGAGGTAAAATAACTGCTGCACTAACAACTGGACCAGCTAACGGTCCTCTTCCAACCTCATCAATACCAGCGATGTAAGGAATACCATTCTGCCATAGGTCTCTTTCTATTACTAACCTACGATTAAATAATTCTTGGTGTTCAACTAGTTTTTTTTGTCTATTATTATATTGGATTAAAAGCTTAATAACTCCTTTGCGAGAGTCTTTAGCTATTTCTTGCATAAAATTATCCGATGGATTATTCAATAAATGTTCTTTTACTTGAGAAATTGTAAATTTGGTCACAACTATTCGCCACCCAATTGAGGGATTTCTAAGGTATAACGACCAAGTTTACCTTGTCTAATATCAAATATAATTCTCTCACTCGCACGATCATAATCTTCTTTGAAACCCATTTTTTTTGTTAAATCTAATAATAAATCAACATTACTTAACTGCATTTGTTCATCCGTTAATTTATATTTCTCTTGTAATGCCTTTGGATTTGTTTGTTTAAAATGTTCTAACCCGTATAATGCAATGTCATCTTTTGCATATAAAGAGTCTTTTATTGCTCCTGTTAAAGCAAGACGTTTACCGATTTCTTGATCTTCAAATTTGGGCCATAAAATACCTGGTGTATCTAAAAGAGACATTGATTTTCCGGCTTTTAACCATTGCTGTGCTTTTGTCACCCCAGGTCTATTTCCAGTTATGGCGACATTTTTACTTAACAAATGATTTAGTAACGTCGATTTTCCAACATTCGGAATTCCGATACACATTACCTTAACTCGTTGTTGGAGGATACCTTTACTTTCTCGTAACGCTATTTTATCTTTTAAAACAACGTTAATTTTTTTCTCGATAGCGTTAAGTTGTCCGTGTTGACTATCTACTGCAACTGCCGGAATTCCTTTGTTTTCATAGTACTGTAGCCAACGTGCAGTAACGTTCGGATCGGCCATATCTTTTTTTGTTAAAACCATAATATGAGGTTTTGTTGCAAGTAATTGCTCAAGTTGCGGATTTCTAGATGATTCAGGCAATCTTGCATCAACTAATTCAAGTACGATATCTACTAAGTTTAATTTTTCCTTTACTAATCTTAAGGCTTTTGCCATATGTCCTGGGAACCATTGGATTACTGTCATTTAAATTCTCCTTGTTAAGCCAAGTAAACTTTTAATTAACTTGCTTAATTCTTTATATTTAACTCTCTTAATCAGAATACCTTAATTTGTGCACAAAAAGAAGAGAGTTCCGCTATTTAGTTTCGCCCTCTTCAGTCTTTTATTAATTTGTTAACGATTTAATTGCCGCATCATAGGCAGGATCATTTTTTGAAATTTTTTTCTGAACTAATGTTTCAATTTTTAAAGCAGTATCTTTGTTAACTTCGCCCGTTTGAGTTAAAGTATTTTCTTTTTGTAACATTTTTACTGCATTAACCGTTGATGTACCAAAGTAACCATTATTTTTGTCTTTATAATAATTAAGTGCGCTTAAGTAAACTTGAATCGTTTTAACTTGAGGTGTAACGTCTTCATATTTATATGTTTTATCAGTATTAATTAGTGGTGAATAAGCATACGCAGGATAATCAGCTGAAATAGTAGGCTTAATCCCTTTTTTATTAATCCAAGAACCATCAGGTGTTAGCCATTTAGCAATGGTAACTTTTAATTCTGTTTTATCTGTAAAGGTATTGATTGTTTGGACGGTACCTTTTCCATAAGATGTTGACCCAATTAATTTATCATTACCAGATTGGTTAAGTGCGGCTGCTAAAATTTCAGAAGCACTTGCACTATCTTTATTAATGACAACAGCTGTTTTTTCTGTGACTTTAAATCCTGAGTCATATTTTTTACCAGCCTTATATACTTCAGGAGAACCCGTTTTGCCTTGTACCTGCATAATTGTTTGACCATCTTTTAAGAACATTGATCCAATCGCTAATGCTTGATCCATAAGGCCACCTGGATTATCACGAACATCAATGACAAACGATGTAGCGCCATCTTTTCTAAGTGACTTCACTGCAGATTTGACTTCGTTAGATGTATCCTCAGAAAATGTACTAATTTGAATATATCCTACTTTTTTATTCTTTTTCGAAATACTACTATAGACTGTTTTAACAGGAATATCATCTCGTTTTATTGAAACATTAAATGTTGATGAATCACGTTTAATAGTTAGTTTCACTATTGTTCCTTTTTTACCTCTAATTTTTGAAACAGCTTTTTCTAAACTGAGACCATAAATAGATTTACCATCTATTTTTTGGATAATATCATCTGTCTTCAAACCAGCCTTTTTAGCTGGTGTTCCTTTAATAGCTGAAACAATCTGAATATTTTTCTTGCTAATTTTGACTTCAGCACCGATTCCAACAAATTTACTAGAAATAGTTGAATTTAAATTAGTCGCATCTTCTTTACCTAAATAGGCCGTAAATTTATCTCCAGTAGAGTCGACCATACCATTGATAGCCCCATCGACTAATTTTTTCTTACTGATATTTTTATAATAAGAATTATTTAGTGCCGAATAAACAGACTCAATTTTGGCTAAATCTGAACTAGTCGTTTGTAATGACCCAACTAATGTATTAATTTGACTAATTGCAAAAAAATACATTGCAGCAGCTCCGACTATAAAAGATAAACAAATTGACCCTATTAAGGTCCAAAAATGACGACCAAATCTAAAACGTTTTTCTTTTTTATCTTTTTCCATAATTTAATTCCCCACTAATTCATTTTGTCTAAATATCGGGCCCAAGCGTCATCAAAAATTGTCATTGAAGGTAAATATCCTGCATTTAATTCAAGATAATTAGAAAGAAAGTCATACTTATCTGACAATTTAGGAAAACTTTGATCATAAAATGCATTATTTGCAAATTGGGACACCTCATCCGTACCGTGATCATTGCGTTCGGTCATTAAAAATTGATAAAATGTTTGTCTCATAAATTGATACCTCATTTAATTTAAAGGGATAGAAACATCGAATTTAAAAACATTCGTTTTTAAATCAATTTTGGTTGCACTAGCTTGTATACCATTCTCAATATCTAGTTTTTTTAAGTTAAGCATAATTGTTTGTTCTTTGCTATTAATCGTAATCCAATTTGGTAAATCATATGCATTTTTTACATAATCCATTATAAACTTTTTAGGAACTGGTAATGAACCTACAGCAACAGATTTTGCTTTTAACAAGATATTACCATCATCTGTTACAACTGGATCTGAATATAATGTGAATGAAATATTTTGTCCTAAAATTTTTGTTGTGCCCATTAATATAGCAGATTTATCTACTAAAAACCGATATTTAATTGATTGACCTTTTTGAATTGATTTTAAATAATAATTAATGGTTCCGTTAAGTTGTTCCTTGTTCATTTCCACGCTTAGTTCTGTTCTTTTTGTTGCTTTTGAAGTGGTTTGAGTTGTTAGTGTCTTTTGATCTTGGGATTGGTTCATAATACTAACGGAAAAATAAAGTAGTACGCCAATCAATAAAGAAAATAATATGATAAACGCAACTTTCCATGCGTTAAAAGTGGTTGATGTTTTTTCTGTTCTTTTCGGCATAATTCTCCTCATTATTTAAATAAATGATGTTCTTCCATTGATTTGAACAACAAATCAGTCATTTTTTTATAACCTTTTTTATTTGGATGAAAATGATCAGTTATAGAAATATAGTTATTTTTTTCATCTTTTTCTTGCAAGACACTTTCAAGATTAAAACTAGATAAATCAGATAAGTCTGAGCTACCCAAAGTCTTGGCTAATTTACTTGTTTTACCATAATATTGTCCTTCAGAAAGCTGTTTTTCAACACTAACAAAATAACTATTTTTATCATTTTTAACAACCTTGTTGGTTACGTTATTCCATGATTTAACAATCGTTTTCATACTACTCATTTCGGGGAAATAAACGTAAAATGGGTTATACACTCCTATAACGTAGATAGGCGCGCTATTATTATATTTTCTAATCTCTTTAAATAAATCATTTAAATTTTTTGTATAAGTCATTTTTTCAGTATCAATAGCTTTATTTAACTTATCAGTATCATTAGATAAAATGTTTTTTTGTATAACCTGTAATAGGTCATTCCCACCAACTGTTAATGTAATAACAGTGGCTTTTTTTAACGTTTTTTGCATTTTGGGTTGTTTCTTTAATCTGCTATAAATTTGATCACTTCGATCTCCTGATAAGCCAAAGTTAGAGGCAGTTACTTTCATATTTTTATCAGTATTTATTTTTTCTGTAATTAATGAAACGAATCCACCTTTATTCGTTTCATCTCCGACACCCTGCGTTAAAGAATCACCAAGGGATACTAGCTTAAGAGCTGTTTTTTTATGGGGCACTGTTATTAAAGAATGATTCGAAAAATGGCCGGTTGCAAACCACAGCCCACTAAATATAAGACCACTTAGTACTAAAATACTTAAAATAGTAATGGAAAAGCTTTTAAAAAATTTCAAAAAATCATTCCTTTATTTAATTAAAAAAACCGGACAAAAACAGCTGTTTTTGGACCAGTTTAAAAATAATTATTTAATATATTAGTCTTTATCTGTGTAGAACATCACTGCAAAAGCCCCTGGACCACCATGCGTCGCAATAATAGGTGCTGTCTGTCGAACTAGAATATCAACTTTTGGGACTGCTGTTTGTAATAAATCGCGAACTTCAAATGCCTTTTTTTCATTTCCAGCATGAGAAATACCTACTGCTTTAACATTAGGTGTACTTTTTAATTCTTCAACTAAATCTGCAATAAATCTGTTAACCGTCTTCATACCACGGCCTTTATTTTTAATTTTTAATTCGCCATCAATCATTTCCAAAATAATCTTCATATTTAAAACACTTGAAAGAACACCAGTTAATCTTGATATACGTCCACCTTTGACCAGATTATCCAGAGTCATAACGGCCATATTTAGAGTTGAATTCTTACGGATTTCAGAAATTTTTGTTAAAATATCATCCATTGATGCACCTGAATTTGCTAACTTAGCAGCTGCTAAGACTTGAAAAGCCATACCTCGATCAGTAGAACGAGTATCAACAACGGTTACATCGGATTGACTCATTTCTGCAGCTTGCTCTGCAGTATGAACTGTACCACTAATTTGGTCAGTCATGTTAAGTGAGAGAACTTGGCTACCATCTGCCCCAAGACTGTCAAACATTTCTACAAAAGTACCAATTGGTGGCTGACTTGTTTTAGGTAACGTTTTTGACGTTTCCATTTTAGTCTCAAATTCGTCATTTGTAATTGATTCACCTTCAACGTAAATAGTATCATCAATCATAACGCTTAGAGGTATAATGCTAATGTCATTTTCTTTTATTTCATTATCTGTTAATCCAACAGATGAATCCGTTATTATTTTAATTTTTTTCATGTTTCTTCATCCACACTTTCTTAACAAAAGTTTTTAATCATGATACAATAATGTCACTATAAACTTTTCTATTTATAATGTCTAGTATATCAGAATTACTGGTCTATTTCACATAGAAATTGATGACTGAGGTGTTTTTTTGGAACATAATTACAGTAGAAGGTATCTCATCTTAAATGAGGTATTAAACGCGGTAACTCATGGTATTGGTCTTGGGTTAAGTATAGCGGGATTGATTTTTTTACTTATTAAAGGTGCTCATAATGGTAGTGCATTAGAAATTACCTCGTATGCTATATATGGTTCATCTTTGGTACTGCTGTACTTAACTTCTACCCTATTTCATAGTTTAATATTTACACGAGCAAGAACTGTTTTTCAAATCTTCGATCATAGTAGTATCTATATTCTGATAGCAGGTACTTATACGCCTTATTGTCTTCTCTCTGTTGGTGGGGCATTAGGTTGGACACTATTCGGAATCATCTGGATGATGACCGTTTTAGGAATTATTTATAAATCAATTTGGTTGGGTCATTTTAAAACAATTTCAACCATCATTTATCTAATTATGGGCTGGCTTTGTTTGAGCGCAATGATGCCACTTTATAATAGCCTCGGTACAATTGGGTTCTGGCTACTTGTTTCTGGTGGCATTGCGTTCACAATCGGCGCTGGAATTTATAGTATAAACGGTGTTAAGTACTTACATGTCGTTTGGCATTTATTTGTGATGTTAGGTACAGGATTAATGTTTTTTTCTATTTTATTATATACTTAAAGTTAAAAAGCGAAGACACATCCGTATTGGATATGTCTTCGCTTTTTAATTATTTTTTATCATAAATTCTAAATTCATGATCATATACATTTTTTTTGTCAATCATTCCCGGAATCGTTTCAATTAATTTCCAATGAGTATAATCAATAGGAATCATCATCACATCACCATCAAACGTAGCGTTAATTTTTGTTTGATACAATCTATTAACTTTTACATACATTTCAGAAAATAATGTTGCGCCACCAATAACAAAAATATCTTCAGAATATGTTTCTAATAAATCATTCAACTCTGGTATTGAATGAACAATCTTTAGAGTATCTGTTTCAACTAAATCGTTTTTACTTGAAAGAACAATATTAATTCGATTTGGTAATAGTCCCGGAAAACTTTCAAATGTATTTCTGCCCATAACAACGACCTTATTAAGCGTTGTTTTCTTAAAAAATTTTAAATCATTTGGTAAGTACCAAGGTAGCTTACCCTTATATCCAATATGATGTTCACTGTCTTCAGCCCAAATAAAATTAATCATTATTGACTCTCCTTAAGTAAATATTAAACTGCAACAGGCGCTTTAATAGGTGGTGCAGGATTATAGTCTTCTATTTTAATATCCGTCATATCGTATTCAAAAATACTATTTTTATCAGGATTTAACCATAATTTTGGCATGGGTTGCACTTCACGAGAAAGTTGTTCCTTCACTTGTTCTATATGATTATTGTAAATATGGGCATCGCCTAATGTGTGAATGAATTCACCAACTTCAAGTCCAACCTCTTTAGCAATTAGATGAGTTAATAACGCATAACTTGCAATATTAAATGGTACACCTAAAAAGACATCGCCACTTCTTTGATATAATTGACAACTTAATTTACCATCAGCCACATAAAATTGAAATAACGTATGGCAAGGTGGTAATGCCACATTTGGTACATCTTCTGGGTTCCAAGCGGACACAATTAATCTTCTAGAATCAGGTGTTTTTTTGATTGCTTCAATAACATCTTTAATTTGGTCAATCGTATCACCTTGTCTAGTTTTCCAATTACGCCACTGACTACCATAAACGTCACCTAATTCACCAAACTTTTTTGCAAATTCATCGTCTTCAATAATTTTATCGCAAAAAAGGTTTTTCTGTACTTCATATTCTTTTTTAAAATCAGTCTCTAAAAGTGATCGATGTCCAAAATCAGTCATATCTGGACCCATATACTGAGAACTTTCAATGTAATTTTTAAAAGCCCATTCGTCCCAAATATGATTCTTATGTTTCAATAAATATTGGATATTAGTATCACCTTTTAAGAACCACAGTAACTCACTCTTAATTAAACCAAATGGTACTTTTTTAGTTGTTAGTAGTGGGAATCCTTGACTTAAGTCAAACCTCATTTGATAGCCAAAAAGACTTTTAGTTCCCGTTTTTGTACGATCAGATTTATCATTTCCGTTCATTAAAATATCACGTTCAAGTTGCAAATATGTTTCTTCCATACGAAAATTACCCCTTTTCTGCATATTTACCTAAATAGTCCCAACGATTCATCTTTTCTTCAATTTCATCATCTAAATTATCAATTGACACTTGTAGTTCACTTAATGCTACAAAATCATTGCCATTGATATTCGACATATCACTTTCAGCTTTTTCTTTCTTAGCTTCTAAATTATCAATTGTCTGTTCAATTGTTTCAAATTCTTTTTGTTCAGCATAAGTTAATTTAACTTTTAATTTATCGTCAGAAATGGTGTCGTGTTCGATAATTTTTTCTTTTTTTGATATTGATACGGCATCATCCAGTGATTCTTTAGCAAGGTACGATGTAAATAATCCAGTATAACGATTAATTTTAGCATCGCCTTCAAAAATAAGTAATTGATCTGCAACTTTATCTAAAAAATATCTATCATGTGAGACAGTTATAACTGCGCCATTAAAAGATTCTAAATAGTCTTCAAGTACTGTTAATGTTCCAATATCTAAATCATTTGTAGGTTCATCTAGTAATAAGACATTTGGTTGTTGCATAAGTAATTTCAAGAGATAGAGTCTTCTTTTTTCACCACCGGATAGCTGTCTAATTAATGTCCCATGCATCGATCTTGGAAAAAGAAACTGCTCTAAAAGTTGTGTTGTACTTATTCGTTCGCCATGTTTATTTTCGATATTTTCACCAATTTCATTTAGATAGTTAATCATTCGTTTATCGCCAGGTATGGGTTCAGTTTGTTGCTGGTAATAACCTAATTTAACCGTTTCGCCCATTAGTAATTCGCCAGAGTTAAGTGGTAATTTTCCAGCAATTGCATTTAGTAAACTAGATTTACCAGCACCATTTTTACCGGTAATCCCGATTCTATCGCTCGCCTGAATCAACTCACTAAAATGATCAATAATTTTATGATTTTCTAAGACTAAACTAGCTTCTTTTAGCTCAATAACCTTTTTACCAAGCCGCTGTTGGCCTAGTCCAATTGAAACATCTTGATCAATTTGTAATGAATTCATATTTTCTTTTAAATCGTTAAAACGGTTAATTCGTGCTTGTTGTTTTGTTGATCTAGCTTTTGCTCCAGTACGCATCCAAGCTAGTTCCTTTTTATATAGCTGTTGTTCTTTATGCTCAGCGGTAACTTCCTGGGCAACTCTTTCAGCCTTTTGAGCAACGAAATCTTGATAGTTACCTTCATACGAGTGTAATTTACCAAATGATAGTTCTAAAATCTGGTTGGCAATTTGATCTAAAAAATACCGATCATGAGTAACAACAATTAAAGCTCCTTTGTACGTTTTAAGGTAACTTTCTAGCCATTCAATAGAACTAAAGTCCAAATGGTTTGTTGGTTCATCAAGAATTAATAAGTCAGGAGCTTGTATGAGTACTTGAGCCAAGCCAACTCTTTTTTTCTGTCCACCAGATAAGGTTGAGACTTTTTGTGTTAAATCCGTTATTTGTAATTGCGTTAGAATTGTTTTAACGTCATTATCGGCATTCCATGCATCTTCACGATTCATACGATCTTCCGCATCTGAGTAACGTTGCTGTAATTTTTCATCTTCAGGATGTTCACTATAGGCTGTTAAAACAGCTTCATAATGACGAATTGTTTCAAAAATAGGTGAAGCTCCTTCAAAAGCGGCTTCCATAATTGTCATATCATCATTTAATTCTGGTATTTGTTTTAAATAACTCATACGATAGTTATTTGGTTTAATTAAATCTCCTGAATCAGCTGGGTCAAGGTCTGTTAATGCATTTAATAACGTTGTTTTCCCTGAACCGTTAGTTCCAATCAATCCGATTCTATCTTTTTCATTAACAATAAAATTTAAATCATCAAATAATGTTTTTTCGCCGTATGTTTTCTTTAAATGTTCTACCCTCAGTGTTTGCATGTAATCACTCTCTTATCTAATTGATTCTCTTTTATAATTTGTATTACTAAGCATGTTTTGTAAAAAAAGAGATTAAATGATATTTAATCTCTTTTTTTACGCTAATTTTAACATTAGTTGCTTAGCCACTTTTAATAATTGAGTTGATTCGTTTGGGACTTCTTCTAGTAAAATACGATTTTCCAATATGGATAAAATTTGGCCTAATTTTTCACCTGGTTGAATACCAACATCTTTTATTAACTGTCGTCCATTAATTGCCATGTCTTTTTTAGACTTAATTGGAAGTGCAGTATAAGCAACTGTCAGCATTTCTGCATCTAAATTACTATTAAATATTGCTGCAACTTCATTTGCAATTAATAATAATTCTAATCCAGTTTCATACATCAGTTCTCGATTAACGGAATCATGAATAATACCGTTAAGTGCTTTGATAACTATTTGAACGTGTGTAATTAACTCATTTGAACTTTTCCATGAGATTAGAAAATGATTAATATTAGTTTCTGTTATCTTTAGAACATGAATAATTAACGACCAAGCAGCTACTTCTGATGTAAGTTTAATTGATTGCATTTTTGACATATCAGTTAGTTCCGATAAATAATTATTAAATTCGGGACAATATTTTACTAAATCTGATTCAACAAAATGTCGAAGTCCAATTTGAGGATTTTTTCCCAACAGTAATTTAATAAATTCAATATGAATCCGTTCAATAGCAATCTTTTTCAATAGTGGTGCATGTTTATTTAATGCTTTCTTCGTTTCCATTTCGATTGTGAAATCTAATTGGCTTGCAAATCTAATTGCCCTCATCATTCGTAAAGCATCTTCATTAAAACGTTCATCAGCAGTGCCAACAGCTCTAATGATGTGATTTTCTAAATCTTGTAGTCCGTTGAACAAATCAATAATCCGTCCATCATGTGTCATTGCTAAGGCATTGATTGTAAAATCACGACGTTTTAAATCTTCTTCTAAAGAGCGTACAAATTCAACATGATCTGGACGTCTAAAATCTTGATAAGTTGATTCTGTTCGAAATGTGGTGATTTCATAACCTTCTCCATGATCTAAAACCATAACAGTCCCATGTTGAATACCTGTATCTACCGTCTTATTAAAAATTTCCTTAATTTCCTCAGGGTATGCACTAGTGGCAATATCAATATCATGGATTGGTAATCCTAAGATAGTATCCCTAACACTTCCTCCGACAAAATATGCTTCAAAACCAGCATTTTCAATGGCTTTAATCACTGGTTCAGCATTAATGAAATCATCCGCAAGATTGGAAACTATCATAATATATTTTCCAATCCAACTAGTAATTCTTTATATTGTCCAATTTTTTCAGTAGCTAATGCAACACCAGACATGAATGAAATACGGTCAAATGAGTCCTGACGAATAGTTAATGCTTCACCCTCGCCACCAAATAAGACTTGTTCATGAGCAACATAGCCTGGTAAACGGACACTATGAATTCTCATGCCTTCAAAGGCTGCACCTCTCGCACCTGGTAATGTTTCTCTTTCATCAGGGTTGCCTTGAATTTTAGGTTTACGAACTTCAGCAATTAATTTTGCGGTATTTAAGGCTGTACCACTTGGAGCATCCAATTTATTATCATGATGCATTTCAATAATTTCAACGTCAGGTAAATACTTAGCAGCTTGTTGCGCAAATTGCATTAATAAAACAGCTGAAATACCAAAATTAGGAGCAATCAATCCACCTAATTTTTCTGTTTTACATAATTGTTTAAGTTCAGCTATATTATTTTCCGATAAACCCGTAGTCCCAATAACTGGTGACATATGTTTCGAAATAGCAAATTTAGTATTTTCGAAAACAACACTTGGGACAGTAAAATCAATCCAAACATCGGAAACTACGTTTATTTCATCTAGCTTATTGAATATTGGGACATTCTCTGTCTTATAGTCAGTAATTTCATTTATATTTTTTTCTGTAGCTGTAGTACTATAGACTCCAACTAATTCAAATAATGGATTTTCTAAGATCATATTTGTTGTAGTGGCACCCATTCGTCCTTTAAATCCAGCAACCAAAACTTTAATCATAGTAATCCTCCTCATCTTTAATTAATACAATCTAGTTTAACAGATTTATACTAGATTTAAAATGATAGTCAGCAGACATTCATCGATAATATGGTATGATATTTATATTGAATTTATTTCAGGGGGTAGAACTAATCTTAAAAAATGAACGAATTAAAATAATCGATTTAGTAATGATTGCGTTAGGTTGTTGTTTTTATGCATTTGGATTAGCAACCGTTAATATAACAAACCATCTTGCTGAAGGTGGTATAACCGGAGTTACTTTAATTTTACGTTATTGGTTTCATATTGATCCTGCGTATTCAACAATTGCAATTAATGTTCCATTAATCCTTATTGGTTACCGTTTTTTAGGTAAACGATCATTAGTCTATACTATATATGGAACAATAATGTTATCTCTTTTCTTATGGATTTGGCAACGTGTTCCGATTCAAATTAATGTAAATGATGATTTGTTTTTAGCAGGTATCCTTGCTGGTGCTTTTGGTGGCCTTGGGTCAGGCTTAGTATATCGTTTTGGTGGTACTACTGGTGGAACTGATGTAGTGGCTCGAATTTTTGAAAAAACACGTGGTATTCAAATGGGTAAGACAATTCTTGCCCTTGATATTGCTGTTTTGGTCATATCACTTAGCTACTTAGATTTAAGGCATATGATGTATACCCTACTAAGCTCATATGTTTTCTCAAAAATTGTTAACTTCACTCTTGAAGGTAGTTATTCTGGACTTGGCATCTTAATAATTAGTGACCAATATCAAATTATAACTAATGAAATTTGGGATAAATTAGGCAGAGGTGTTAGTTACATCAATGGTGAGGGATCTTATTCTCGCCAAAATAAAAAAATGATTTATGTTGTTATCAACCGTAATGAACTTCATCAGTTGAAGGAAATATTACAAAACCAGGATTCAAATGCTTTTGTTTCAATTAGTAGTGTTAATGAAGTACTGGGACAAGGGTTTAGTTTTAATCGACAAAAAAAGAATAAAATCACTAATATCACTAATATCTTTAATAAATGATTGGTCTTGCGCACTGCGATTTTTGCAGTGCGCTTTATTAGTGTGATATAGTTAAAGTAACTTATTGTTTATTACTAAAGGAGGCAATTAAATGAATTATCCCTATCAAAAAGCTTTTAATTTATCATTAGAATCCAACTCTTTGTCCCCATCAACAATTTTAGAATATAACTACGATATTCATGATTTTTTTAACTATCTTCTAAATTTTAATGATGCATTCTCTAATTCAATAATGGTTGAAACTATCTTAGAATCAGACGTTCGTCAATATTTAACTATGCTTCAAGATAAAAGAAATATTAAAAATTCAACATATACTAAGGTTTTATCGCATCTGAATGGTTATTTTAAATATTTATTTACCCATCAGATAAATACTCATATTCCAACATTAATGTTAAAAGGGAAAAAAAATATCGCAAATTCTGTTATAACCTTCAATTGGTTAATAGACTTCGACTCTTATCTTTTAAATTCAGAAATTAGCTACTATTCTCGACTTGTTTTATTAATGACACGGCATTTCTTTAAAATTTCAGAAATCTTACAACCTGGTTTTTTCGTTAGCTTTAAACAATTAACATTTACGGAAACAGAGGAATTATTTTTGAAGCAATTCAATACCTATATTAAACAACTACAAATTTTACAAAACTCCAACGATTGCTTTTTAAAACTGCGTAAAAATGTTGAAGCACCTTTATTATCTTTACCTGGTCTACATAAATTTTTAAAGAAAGATTTACAATTTATTGCGCCAAATGTTTCACCACGTCTGCTGTACCAGTCAGCTATTTGTTTTTCTATTCTCACTAACAATACGATGACAGATTCAGAAATTATGATGACGTTAAGAATTGATCCAAATTCACTTTTATACTACCGTCATTTAATTATTGAACAAAAATTAATCATATAAACCTTAAAAGAGCAACAAAAAGGAGCTAGAAAAATTCTAGCTCCTTTTTGTTGCCCAAATATTTTTAAATTATGCTACTTTTCGCCATAACTTTATCTAACCAATAGTCTTAATAATTCGTGCTGGATTACCTGCGATTAAAACATTATCAGGTACATCTTTTGTTACCACACTACCAGCACCAACGACGACATTATTTCCAATCGTGACACCAGGTAAAACAATCACTGATCCACCAAACCAACAATCATCACCAATTGTAATTGGTGCATCATATTGCCATCCTTCACGACGTAAATTTTTGTCCATAGAATGATGATTAGGTGTATATAACTGACAATTAGGCCCAATGAAACAGTGTTCTCCAATTGTTATTTGTCCTGCACTTAAAATCTGTAAATTAGAATTAATAAATGTGCCTGACCCTATTTTTAACATTTCCGGCCATTCTATAGTTGAAATTGGAAAATATATTTCAGCAGATTTTTCCATATTAGGTAAAAATTCTTTAAGCATTTTATCTGCATCATTCGTATCATGAGCCGCCAATTTATTTATTTTATAAATAGTTTGTGCACTTGTTTTAACAGTTTTTTGAGCCCATTCTTCTTTAGAATATTGGTACCAATCGCCATCTATAATTTTCTCAGTAATACTTTTTTTACTCAATCGTTCAATTTCTTTTTCGTTTAAATCTTTCATGTCCCTACCCCCGATATATAATTTTAGATAATTAATCGCCATTTAAACAACATTACCTATCTAAAATTATATCCTTAATAGCAATTAAAAAGCAAAAAATAATAATATCATTTATAAATATACCATCATAAATTCTATAATCTCTTTTCAAAAATTAAATTTTGGTCATTTTGTTCTATAAAGTGATAATTATTAGTCTTAGCTACTTTCAAACTTTTTATATTATTCAAATCTAGTATTATTTTTAATTTTTTTAACTTATATTCCTTTATAGCTAGTTTCTCAAGTTCTGTTAAGGCCTTTGACATTATTCCGCGTCCTACATACGACTTGTCTAACCAATAACCAACCTCAGCAGTTCCCATATGTAAATCTATTCCATGTAAATCAATCATGCCAACGATATTCTTATTAATTTTTATAGCGAAAATTAATTTAGTTTCATCCTTAAAAGAGTCTCTTAAAAAAATTATTTCATCATTAATCGATTTCATAGCATTAACCCATGGAAGCCACTCACTTAATTCAAGACGATTACGACTAATTAAATTAAATATTTCAGTACTATCTTCTAATTTTGGTATCACTATCTGATTTGTAATCATTTTACTTCCCCTTCTTTAAGCAAATCTTACAAATTGCTAACAAAAAACGCTTATACCAAAAGAATGATATAAACGTTTTATTTTAATAATTTATATCATTTTGAATATCAATAATTTCTTGATCATCAGGTACTAAAGCTAAGTAATGTTTAATTGCGTCCTTTAACTCCTCTTGTCGTCCGTTCTCTCTAAAAATAAATATAACAGATCTTAAAAAGTCAACTTGATTAGTAAAATAAGGGTATGCTTCTAAATAATTTTCTTCAGCTTTATCATAATCTTCAAGTCTTTCATATGAAATAGCTAAATTCCAAAATATTTGAGGATCTACATCTCCGTCGCTCTTGATATCTTCTAGTAATTTAATATCTTCATCATCACGTTCTTGCTTAACTAATAAATTACTTAATTGTAATAATATGCCAGTATTATCTGGATTAATATCAATTGCTTTATTTAAATACTTTTCAGCTTGCTTCTCATCGTCCAATTTTAAGGCAACAGTCGCTGCCTGTTCATACAATGTATCATTTACCTCGTCAACCGCTAACCCTTCTTGATAGACAAGTAAAGCATCATTCAATCTATTCTCATCTGAAAGTGCTTGACCAAGAATTGGATATAAGGATGTATACGAAGGATCTTCTTCCTTCAAATCATAAAGAATATCAATTGCTTTTTGTTGATCATTTAATTGTAGATAGGTTAAACCCATCTGTAACTTAGTATCAGAGTCCATATTTTCTAAATGAATTTGTTCTAAATATGCCATTGCTTTTTCAAACTGCCCACTGTTTGCGTAACTAACACCTAATCTTTGTACTAAGTTAACCTGTGACAGTTCAGTCTGTCCTGATTTAATTAATTCAAGATAAAATCCGATTGCCTGACTAAATTGTTTTGTATTAAAATATAGTTCGCCTAAAGCAAATTGGATAACTTCTTCTTCAGGAGCCAACTTATATGCAGTTAATAATTTATTTTCACTAACTTCAAACATACCTTGTGTCTGATATAAATCGGCAGCAACCATAAGAGACTGAAGATAAGCTTCTGAATCTTCTTCAATTTCTGACAAATAGTTAAGTGCTTCATCAGATTTTCCTTCACTAATTGCAATATCTGCCAGGAATGTTTTTAAAGTATCTTCTTCTGGATATTTTTCTAATAATCTTTCATAAGTACGTTTAGATTGAGCTAAAAAACCTAAGCTATATAACTCTTCTGCTAAACTAAATAATGTTGCATCATTGTCTTTTCTTAATGCTCTGGCAAATTCTTTCATTGCCTCATCAATTTGTCCTTCGTCCAAGTAGTCTAGCATAATTTCTGAATGCGTCATTAAATAACTTCCCTTCATTATTAAATTAATATGGTTTAGTTTAATCTATCATACACACAATAGCTAGTAATCTCGTACATAACTATTGTCTATAAAATAAATTATAGATTGAAAAAGCTAGTACAAAATGAATTGTACTAGCTTTTTCTAAGTATTATTTAACAGAATCCTTTAAAGCTTTACCTGGTTTAAATGCAGGTACTTTACTTGCAGGGATTTGAATTTCTTCACCAGTTTGTGGGTTACGACCTTTACGAGCAGCGCGTTCACGTACTTCAAAGTTACCGAAACCGATTAATTGAACTTTTTCACCTGTAGCTAATGTGCTTTGGATTGAACCAAATACAGCATCAACTGCGACAGTAGCATCTTTTTTTGTCAATCCTGTTTCTTTTGCAACATTTTCGATTAATTGTGCTTTGTTTGCCATAATGTTTCACCTCCCCTAAAATGTGTCCGAATATTTAAAAATATTCAGCCATTATTATTTAAAATAAATAATAATAATAGAACCAGAGATTACTCTACTAATTCTTTATTTAAGATACCATACAAAACGTATTACATCAAGGTATTTAACTACTTTAGCAGAAAAAAAGATGGCATGGTAGCGTTTTATCAATTTGAATTATTTTCTTCTTCTTTCAATAACATGAATTGGTGTTCCTTCAAAATCAAACGATGTTCTAATTTGATTTTCTAAGAAACGTTCATATGAAAAATGCATCAAATCAGTATCATTAACAAATACAACGAATGTAGGTGGTTGTATTGCTACTTGTGTTGCATAGTAAATTCTTAAACGTTTTCCATTATCAGTTGGCGTTGGATTATGGGCTACTGCATCCATAATGACATCATTTAATACTGAAGATGTAATACGACGACTATGATTTTCATTTACGCGTTTAATTAATTCGGGTATCTTAGATAATCGTTGCTGTGTAATTGCAGACACAAAAATAATAGGAGCATAACTAAGATATGCAAATTCTTGACGTATATTAGCCTCAAAATCAGATAATGAATGATTATCTTTTTCAAGAGTATCCCATTTATTTACGACGATAATGATACCACGTCCTGCTTCATGGGCATACCCTGCAACTCTCTTATCTTGTTCCCGAATACCTTCTTCAGCATTTAACACAACTAAAACAACATCTGAACGATCAATAGCACGCATGGCACGTAGTACAGAATACTTTTCAGTATTTTCATATACTTTTCCGCGTTTTCTAATACCAGCTGTATCAATCATTGAGAACATATCGCCCTCTTCAGTATCAAAAGCTGTATCAATTGCATCACGTGTAGTCCCTTCAATAGGTGAAACAATAACACGATTTTCACCCAGGATTGCATTCACCAATGAAGACTTACCCACGTTAGGACGACCAATCAAACTAAACTTAATTCGACTGTCATCTTCATCAGGAATATTTTCAGGGAATTTCTTTGTAATCTCATCCAATAAGTCACCAACCCCAAGGCCATGACTACCAGAAACTGGAAATGGTTCTCCAAATCCTAATGAATAGAAATCAAAAATATCTTGTCTAGACTCGGGATTATCAACTTTATTAACCGCTAAAATAACTGGCTTATCAGAACGATATAAAATTTTAGCCACTTTCTCATCAGCATCCGTTACGCCTTCTTTTACACTTACAAGAAAAACAATAACATCAGCTTCATCGATTGCGATTTGTGCTTGTTCAGTGATTTGCGTCAAAAAGGGTTCATCACCGATATCGATACCACCAGTATCAATCAAGCTAAATTTTTGCGCTAACCACTCACTATGAGCATAAATACGATCTCGTGTAACACCAGGAGTATCCTCAACAATTGAAATTCTTTCCCCGGCTATTCTATTAAAAACTGTGGACTTTCCAACATTAGGACGTCCAACAATTGCTACAACAGGATTTGCCATAGATAGTACCTCACTCTCTAAATATCTTTTGTAATAAATAATAAAAACGACTGAACTACAGTTCAGTCGTTACTTAAAAATAATATTTTAATTATTTGTTAGTATCTGCATCTTCTAATGCTTTACCTAAAATATCACCAAGTGTGAAACCAGTACTTTCTTCTGGCATACCACTCATTGTTGATTTAGGAGCTTTAGCTTTTGGTGCAGCTTTTTTAACTGTTTTTTTCTTTTCAGGTTTTTCTTCTGTTGCTGGTTTTTCTTCGAGAGCTTTAATTGATAAAGCTAAACGATGTTCTGCTGGATGTACTTCAAGTACTTTAACTTGAACAGCTTGGCCAGTTTTTAAAACTTCGCCTGGTGTAGCAATATGTGTGTAAGAAATTTGTGAAATATGAACTAATCCTTCAATTCCAGGCATAACTTCAACAAATGCACCAAATGTCGTTAAACGTTTAACAGTACCATCTAAGACGTCATCTACATGGATATCATTTTCAACATTATCCCATGGTTGAGGTAATGTTTGTTTGATTGATAATGAAATACGATTCTTATCTAAATCGATTGCCAATACTTTAACTTTAACTTCTTCACCAACTGATAAGACATCTTCTGCCTTAGAAATACGGTTGTAAGAAATTTCTGAAATATGAACAAGTCCATCAATACCACCAAGATCAACAAATGCACCGAAGTTAGTTAAACGGGCAACTGTTCCTGTTACAACTTCACCAACTGTTAAAGTTTTAAGAGTTTCTACTTTTTGAGCATCTCTTTGAGCTTTAACAATTGCTTTATGTGATAAGATTAATCTATTTTCAGTTGGGTCAATTTCAATAATTTTGAAATCTAATGTTTGATGGTTATATTTTGATAAATCTTCAACAAAACGATCATCAATCATTGAAGCGGGTACGAATCCACGCACACCAGCATCAGCAACTAATCCACCTTTAACAACTTGTGTTACTGTAGCTTCGATTGTAGCATCATCATCAGCTAATTTTTGTAAGTCATTCCAAACTTCACGTTCAGCAATTCTTCTTTGTGATAGTAAGTAACTACCACCTTCTTTATCGCCACCGATACTTGAAATAACAACTAAATCCATAACGTCACCAATTTTGACAACGTCTTCTGTTTCTTCACCAGCTTTAAGTGCTAGTTCTTTAGCTGGTACAACACCTTCAACACCGGCGCCTTCAATACCAACAATGACTTGTTTAGCATCATCGATAGCTAAAACTTCACCTTTTATAACAGAACCAACCTTAACTTCACTTACACTATTTAATGCTTCTAGTAAATCATTATTTTCTTCAATATTACTCATGGACAATGTCCTCCTTAGCGAATAAACTCTATTTATTATTTTAGCTGAAATGAAGAGTAATTACTAGTGCTAATACTCATTTTTCACATTTTATTTTATTATTTGTTAATTATATCCATAATTTTCTGTACGACCCCATCAATATTCATTGAAGTCGTATCTACAAGTATAGCATCTTTTGCCTGAATAAGCGGAGAAATTTCACGTGTAGAATCTTTTCGATCTCGTTCGGCAATTTCAAACTCTAAAACATCAAGTGTTGTATTAATACCCTTAATTTGATTTTCCTTAAATCGGCGAAGAGCACGTTCTTTAACACTCGCAACTAAGAATATTTTAACTTCAGCATTTGGTAATACTGTCGTTCCGATATCACGACCATCCATAACAATTGATCCATCTTCGGCAATTTCTTGTTGTCTTTTAACTAATTCCTTGCGTACACCTTCTTGAGCAGCAACCGTTGAAACATTATTAGTTACCTCAGGTTGCCTAATTGCTTGTGTTATGTCTATATTGTTTATATAGACTAATTGTTCTGGATTTGCTGGTTTAAAAGAAATTATTGTATCTTTTAATAGACTAACTAACTTATCATCATTATCCAGCGCAACATTCTTTGCCATTGCTTCAAAAGTAATTGCTCGATACATTGCCCCAGTGTCGCAATAAACATAATTTAATTTTTTAGCAACTAATTTAGCGACAGTGCTTTTTCCTGCGGATGCCGGTCCGTCAATTGCAATTTGGATATTATTTTTCATCAAGTAATTCCTCCATAAAAATGGGATTGATTAGATATCAATCCCATATGTATATTATTTAACTCTTATTTTTTGTCCTGCACTAATAGAAGTAGTCAACCCTGGATTCATTTGTAGAAGTTGTTCTGTAGTTAACCCATTGTTTGCTGCAACACGATATATGCCTTGTCCTGCTTCGACAGTTACATATGACTTTGAAGATGCACTTGATGAACTATCAGAGCTGGTTGATTCACTAGACGCTGAGCTAGAGCTTGAATTAGTGCTAGAACTAGCTTTCTCTTTTGATTCAGAGCTAGCTTTTTCTTTTGATGCTTTTTCTTTCGATTCAGAACTAGCTTTTTCTTTTGATTCAGAGCTTTTCTTAGCACTTGAGCTAGAACTATCAGAATCATCAGTTTTGGTAACTATTTTTTTACTTACTGAACTCTCGCTTGTGGTTCTATCTTCTGGTTGGTATACTTTGTTACTTTCAACAATATAAAAAGCAATCGTTCCAATAATAATAGCTACAAAAACAACTAATAACCCCGTAGTTAATAATGAACTATTTTTACTTTTACGTCTATTCGCTGATCGAGAATAATTTCCATTATCGTCTCTATCGTCTTCGAATGATTTTTCCCAAGGCTTTTTTTCTGAATTATCTTTTTTATCACTCATTTTTCAATCCTCCTAAAAACAATTATCATTATTTTACCATAATAATCCAAATTATTCTCAAGATAATTTAAACAATCTTGAAATAATATTATCTGTTGATTGAATTAACTGCTTGTCATCATTTTTGATTATCTTTTTTTCTAATCCAATCTTTTGAAGTACATCCACATTAAATAACGCTGAGCAACAGAATTCATCATGTTCTATTAATTTCGATTCTCCAAAATGGTTTAAAATTTGTTGCTTTCGACAATTACTTGAATTAACAAACATTATCATATTTTGTAATCCAGTTTCTTTTTCAATTTTCCTTTGTCTAAAAAGGAACTGCACCTCTTCAACTGAGCTTTGTTTCTCATAGTAATAATCTAACAGTTTACCTTTTTCTTCTCCAAGACCAACTAATTCCTTATGTTTTTTAAAATACATCCTAATAAAATCATCATCTGGAATGGTTAAATCAATTAAGTTTCTTTGTAGAAACACATCATTTTCTTGAGAAAAAACAATTGCGATACTCTGCTGGCCATCTCGTCCAGATCGGCCAAATTCTTGTACGTAGCTTTCAAAATCAGCGGGCATATGATAATGGATAACGTATCTAATATCTTTCTTATTAATACCCATACCAAAAGCGCTTGTTGCACATATAACATCTATTTGATTTTCCATAAATTGTCTTTGTACCGTATACCTTGCCATATCATTCAAGTCAGCATGGTACGGTTCAGACCTTAATCCAGTGTTATTATTTATTAAATCTGAGACCTCATTTGCCTTTTTCTTGCTCGAGAAATAAACGATTCCAACACCCTTGATTTTATTCAATAAATTTAATAATTGCTTATTTTTATCAGATTCATCATGCACTTTTAAGACACTTAAAAAAATATTACTTCTATTAACCGATTTAATGATTTTATGAAAATCTCGACCTTCTGTTTTTAATTGTGTCATAATATCATTCTGAATATTTAGTGCAGCTGTGGCTGTCAACGCCAAAACGCAAGGTGTACCAAGTTTCACAATTGCATTATTCAAATCCAAATAATCAGGCCTAAAATCTGGTCCCCAAGTGGAGATACAATGTGCCTCATCTACAACAAATAGTGATACATCTATTTGTTTAAGGGCATTTATCACTTCAAATTGACTTAGCATTTCAGGAGATAAATAAACAAATTTATAAGATTGTATATTTTTTAACACATATTTTTTTTCAGAATAACTCAATATTGATGTTAATCCAATAGCTGTCCCATTACCACGAAAATTAAATTGACTAACTTGATCTTGAATTAAAGATAACAACGGTGAAACGATAACTGTCGTACCATTCATAAGATAGCCAGCTAACTGATAACACAATGATTTCCCAGTCCCTGTAGGTAGTACTGATAACGTGTCTTGACCAGATAAGATAGTTTCTATGGTTTCTTCTTGGCCTATCATAAATGAATCGAATCCAAAGTATTCCATCAATTTTTCTTTTAAATTAATTTTGGACATCTATTTTACTCCTATAAATTTGATACAAACGATAATCGAAAAAATTTATATCAGGTTTCTTATTTTGTATTATTTTAAAAGGTACTTGATCAATATCTCTCCCCATAATTTCAGATAAATCATTAACTATTTTTTTTGTTAAAAAAGTATCAAATGGAAATTTTTCACTAATCATTGCTAATTCAAGTAAATGTTCAAAAATTGTACTAGTCTTCAATCCTCTACTTTTAGCCACATCATTAACAGATAGGCCCATAGTAATTAATCTCATCGTTTCCTTTGCACTTTCAGAAATAATTCCTGTTTTTAGAATTGACTGAACTAATTCTTTGAACACACTTTGTTTTTGCTCCTCAATCCAACTAGCAAAAAAATTTATTGTATCTCTGTATATTAATTGAATCTCCATTTCTGATAGATTCAACTCATTTGCTAACTGTTTATTGGTCAATCCATTAAGATTATGACCAATTAATTTGTTCATAAATATTAAACTAGAATTTGTATCAATTTTTTGCACGAACAATCGTAATTCTAAATTAACTTGTTTTGTTAGTATTGTTTTGTCATTATTAGAAATCCATTTTTTGATATTAAATTTAGTTAATTCGGATGTTACGACAGGATAATAATGACGATTAACAAAGCTAAGTTCAGATACAACTTGTATAGCTAAAATACAAGTTTCTGACCATTCATTAAATTTATATTGATTTATTAATTTAGGGTGCTTAATTTGATATAAATCGCTTTTCGCTTTTTTTTGTCGAATTAAACCATTTTGCGTTAACCGAACTTGCCCATTAGATTCAGTGAGTAATTTATTTTGTTTCAACTTAGAAAGTATTTTTTGATATATTTCATTTGTAAATTGAGGATCAATACTAAAATAATCTAGCAAATCATAACGCATTCCCCAATATATATTGGAAACAGTATTCCGACCTGTAATAATGCTAAATATTACATTAGGTCGCCGATATTCGACATTAAACATTTGTAAGAGATAATCTTCAACCATAAAATACCATCCTTATAAAATAAAATGAGGAAGAATCACTTAAGAATTCTCCCTCATTAATTATACTATAGTTGTTTATATTTTTTATTATTTAACTGAACCCAACCATACATTCTCTGATATAAAAGACTAAATAACCCAACGACCAGAATTCCTTTTATAATATTAAAAGGAACAATACCAACAATAACGTACTTGGATACTGACATTCCGATATTCATACCGATAACATTCAAGTACACTGGTAGAATTACAAAATAATTTGCAATAGATAATACAGCAGTTAGTACAAAGGTACTCACTAAAACTGCCAAAATACTCTTTCCAAGTGTTGGCTTAAGGTTTCCTTTACCTTTGAGAAGATAATATGCTGGAAATGATACCGCCATTGATGCTAAGAAATTACTTCCAACACCTATCAAGCTGGCAATATCTGTTCCAGTTGAAACTAGATACAGCAATGAACGAACGACGGCAACCATCACACCGCTCATTGGTCCCAAAATAAAAAATCCAATTAAAATTGGTAAATCACTAAAATCAATTTTTAAATACGGAAAAATTACTGGGAAAGATAAAAACATTAATACGTATGAGATTGCAGCTAAGAACGCTGTAATCACAACTTTATAAACTGGTGACCGATTCATACTAGAAAACCTCCTGGAAGGCCATCTTCAATGAAGAACCTTTCAAGTAAATAAAAATGAACGCCATTAATCACTAAAGATTAACAGAGTTCATTTGAAATTACTTACTCAAATAAGCCCTATCTTCTTTATCCAGACTTTAACTGTCGGTACTGGAATTACACCAGTCCAGCCACATATACAATGTGGGTCGCGGACTATAACCGCCGGTCGGGAATTACACCCTGCCCCTGAAGACGAACCAAATATTTTATTACGCTACAAAATATAACATAGGATAAAATAAGTTACAATTATTTACGCTCGGCGATACTTTTCAATGCATGAACTTCTTCTTCAGATAACTCACGGTATTGACTCGAAGTTAATCCATATAAATCTAAGAATCCATAAGTTTCACGTTTTAATTTTTCCACTGGATGTCCGACCTCTGCCAACATATTTTTAACTTGATGATTTCGGCCTTCATGAATTGTTAATGAAACAATTGCTTTTTGCTTATTTTTATCTGCTGAAATAATTTTTGAATGAGCAGGAGCCGTTTTCTTACCATCAATTACAATTCCTTGACGTAACGTTTTTAAATCATCATTAGATGGAATACCATTCACTTTAGCGACGTAAGTTTTGTCAATCTTATACTTTGGATGAGTCATTTTGTTGGCTAACTCACCATCATTTGTCATTAATAATAATCCAGAAGTATCATAATCTAATCGACCGACTGGATAAATTCTTTCCCTTACACCTGGAAAATAATCCGTAACAACCTTACGATCTTTATTATCCTTAACAGCCGAAATAACTCCTCTTGGTTTGTAGAATAAATAATAGACTAATGGTTCTTCATTTAAACGAATACCATCAACTTCAATTTTATCTTCACTTGTGACCTTAATACCCAACTCACTTGCAACCTTACCATTCACCTTAACATGACCTTCTGAAATCATTTTTTCGGATTGTCTTCGTGACGCAACACCTGATTGCGCCATAACTTTTTGTAATCTTTCTGCCTCTGCCATATTATTCCTCATTTTCTTGTAATTTTTCGTTAAAATTATTTAAAAAAAGTTTACCTATTTCTCCATCAAAATCTTGATTTTCACTAATCACTGGAAGTTCTTTTAGTTCAGTTAATCCAAAATAATTTAAAAATTGCGTCGTTGTTACATATATAATAGGTCTTCCTGGTACATCAAGACGTCCATTTTCACGAATTAGATCTAAAGCAATCAATTTTTGCAGTGATCCTGAACTTTGAACTCCTCGGATATCATCAATTACAAGTCGTGTCACTGGTTGTTTATAAGCAATGATAGCTAGCGTTTCCAGTGCTGCATTAGAAAGTCTTCTTGAATTAGGATTTTCAAAATAATCTTTAATTAAATCTGCTAATTTCTCTTTTGTTACTAATTGATAACAATCATTATATTGAATTAGCTCCAAGCTAGAATTTATATCATTTTTATACTTTAATGATAATTTTTCAAGTTGTTCTTTAACTGCTGATTTCAATAATCCAGTTAATCTAGATAATTCTGCTAGAGATATTCCTTGATCCCCACTCACAAATAAAAGTCCTTCAATATTTGCTAAATGACTCACCTTCGTACCTCCTTAATACAATAATCTATGGTTCAATTTTTAAAATCTGAATCATTTCATGGCTATTTGCTTGTTTCAATTTAATTTGGTTTAATTTTGAAAGTTCTAATATTGCCAGAAAAGTAACAACAATTTCATCAACCGTTGTTGTTATTTCAAAAAAATCACTAAATATTAAACTCTTATTTGAATTTAGAATGATTTTTTTTATTTCTGATATTTTATCAGAGAGTGATGCTAGTTGCACATTAATTTTTTTCTCAATTGGTTGATGATTTATTTGCTTTATTAAAACTCTTTTAAAAGCATTCTCAAGTGTTTCTAAATCCAGGCCAGGTATATCAAGTTGAGGTTTATCAAATCTATTTTTAGGAATACTACTTTGTTCCTTAGAAAAATAATTCGCACGTTTATTTTCCCTGACGCTCAACTCTCCAGCCGCCTCTTTAAAAATTTGATATTCAATTAATTGTTCGACTAGACTTGCCCTTGGATCAGTTTGAGTTTCCTCTACATTGGAAAATTCTGCCGGTAATAACATTTGACTCTTAATTTTCATCAACGTTGAAGCCATCACTAAATATTGACCAATCACATCTAATGACATATTCGTAGTATCTTTAATAATAGTTAAATATTGCTCTGTTATTTCTGAAATTTGAATATCATAAATATCCATCTCAGAATCTTTGATTAAATGCAGTAACAAATCAAGTGGTCCTTCAAAAGAGGTTAATTTTAATGTTACCTGACTAATAGATTTAAATTTTTGACTCATTTTTTTGCATTTCCCATTTTTCAATTAATTTTGTAGTATCAATTGTACCCATGATTTTTTTATCAGGATATAGCGATAATACAGCGTTCAGAATCAAAAAACTAACTTTTTTATGTCTTTCATCTGGACTCAATGATATTGCCCGAACTACGACAACGTTGCCATCATTTTCAATACCAACTATACCAGTAAAATTACCTGCCTCATTTTTCCAAAGATACAAATCTCGATTTTCTGTATCTTGATAACCTTTAATTGCTAAATTAATTCTAGTAACATCCTTCAAGTCAGGTATAAATGACAACAAGCCCATCGCAATTTTTTCATAATCATTCTTATACTTAATAAGCATTATTGTTCTCCTCTACACGCACGGCATTCATGAGACAATTCATATATTTAAAAATAACTAATATACTTGTTTGTTACCGATATATTAATTTAACGTTGAACTAATAAATTATATTTTCAAATAATTTTATTTATTATCTCTTACCTACTAAAATAGTTTTCTATTAATCATCTGTTTCGTTAATTAATTCATCATTATTAGTTTCAAATTCCTCAGGCATTTTTATTAAAATAAGATTACCATCTTCTTGTTTAACATAACGCTCTTTTAGCAGATGTCCAACAGCTCTCTTAAATTGACCTTTGCTGATACCAAAATATTCTTTAATGTCTTCTGGATTACTTTTATCAGTAAAAGGTAATGTTTTTTCATCATTATGACTTAATGCAGCAATCAACATTGCTGCATCATCACTAATTGCTTCATAGGCACGTGGTTTGATAGATAGATTAATTGTACCGTCAGTTCTAATTCCAATTACACGTCCTTCTAATACTTGACCTAATCTAGGTTCATTAAATCTTTCAGATGGATGGATAAATCCAAGATAATCATCATCAGTAATTACAAAAGTTCCAATCATTTTTAAGCGAATAACTGTAAATTTCATATTTTTATTTTTTAATGAGTCATCAGGTTTCTTAGCAATTGATCGAAACATTTCTTCGTCCGCAACATCACCCCAAATACGATCTTTGGCATCAATTTTAAGTCCAACCATTAATCGATCACCAGCTTTTGGCCAAAGTGATTTCATTTCTGGTAAATCATCTAGTGAAACTGCTACATCTTTGTCTGGTAAACCAATGTCAACGAAGACACCTAAATCTCTTCTAACTTTTACAACGTCTCCGAATGCATATTGATCAATGCCAGCTCTAGGAATTATTGTTGATAAACTCAAATCATGATCTTCGTTCTCATACACAAAGCCTGTAACCATCGAACCGTTCGCTAATTGACTGTTTTTTTCATCTTTCAATAAATGCATTGTTATACTATCTTTTTGTACTAAAAATTCTGTATCATTCTCATCAGTTACCATTGCGGTAACAACTTGTCCCATTATTGAACTCATTTATTTCTCCCATTCAAAAAAATATTATTTTATATTTCTTTATTCATATTTTAAAATTACATACTCACATTTTACCTGATATTAGGCTTAATAGCCAATTGAATAGAAATATTGTGTAATAAAAAAGGGGCTGTGACATAAGTCTCTTCAATATGATATTAAACAAGTCTCCCGAAATCTTTTTTGATTTCGGGAGACTTGTTTCTTTTTACTACTTTTTAATATATTATCTAATTAGAAAAATAAAAAGGAACACTGGCCTTCGACCCCCAATGCTCCTTAATTTAATCCTCGAAAGGACTTAAAAATGCAAAATTATTATAACATAAATCAGACTTGTTTAGCCATCTCAACTGACTATATACCAGAAAAGAATAACACTGCGTGTTATATCAATACGCTAATCGAAAAATTAGAAATAAAAGAACCTTATCTTTTTGGTCGCCCCCGTGAATATAATCTTTCAGCTTTATTGAAGTTATATCTTTTTGCTATAACTCGAGGTGTTTTTAGTAGTCGTCGGGTCGCCTTACTAGCACAAGAAAATTTATCGGCACGTTGGTTAACACAAGAGCAAATGCCATCTTACCGAACTATTGTCCGATTTAGAACGTCGAATGAATTAACTGATTTAATTGATCGCAGTTTAGATACCTTAGTCGAATATTTACGACAACAAAATATGATTAGTGATGCCATCTTTATTGATGGTACTAAGGTTTTGGCTAATGCTAATAAATATAGTTTTATTTGGAAAAAGAATACAATACGTTTTGATCAAATGAATCGCGAAGCGATTTTAGAGCTACTAGTTGAATTAAAAACAGCGCATGCTGCTTGTAAAGTCCCAGAAGGCTCCAATCTAACACTAGAAATGATTGAAGAAGTTATCGATCGACTTGATCAGAAATTAGTAGCATTAGACCAGGAAGTTTCAAGAACTAAGAAGATAAGTCCCAATCCAGCTAAAAGAATTCGAAGAACCCTAAAATCTAAGAAGAATCAATTAACTAAACGCCAACATAAATTAAGTGAACATGAAGCACAAATGAAAATATACGGTACTCGAAATAGCTATTCTAAAACTGATCATGATGCAACTTTTATGCGTATTAAAGAAGATCCAATGTTAAATGGTCAACTTAAGCCAGCTTATAACTTACAAATTGCGACCAGTAACCAATTTATTTTGGGCTACCAATTATTTCAAAATCCAACAGATACTAGAACACTTCAACCGTTTCTTAAAACGTTAAGTACTCATAATAAATTAGATAAATACATTGTTGCCGATGCCGGATATGGATCAGAATCAAACTATCGTTTCATTGAAGATGAATTACCAAATCAAACTGCTATAATTCCTTACGGTACCATGATTAGAGAACAAAGCAAAAAATGGCGAACTGATGATAGAAAAGTTATGAACTGGGATTATCATGAAAATAATGATTACTATATTGATCCGCACGGCGTGCGATTTAACTTTAAAGCGTATCGGAAAAGAACCGATAAATATGGAATAGTTCGTGAATTTAAAGAATATCAAGCAGAGTTACTAGATGAGAATCAGATAATTATTCCTGCGGCTAAAACACTTAGAGGTGCACGTCGTAAGATTCAAGTTAACGGATCTTGGGAATATTTTAAGGCACAACAATGTGAACGACTTTCTGAACCAGAAACGGGTCAAATTTACGCGCACCGTAAAATTGATGTAGAATCCGTTTTTGGTCGAATGAAGGCCTCTTTGCCGTTCAATCAATTTCTATTGCGAGGGATTGAGAAGGTTAAAAAGGAAGCAGGTTTGATAGTAATGGCATTAAATATCCAAAAATTAGCCAGTTTAGGAGGTAAATAATACTTCTGTTTTCTATATTTTTTTAAATAAAAAGAAATAAGGCTCCAGAAATCAAAAAATGATTTCCGGAGCCTTATTTTGAACTTTATTGAAGGGACTTATGTCACAGCCCCTTTTCCAATTTTAAAATATTCAAGTAAGGATTGATACAACCTGATCAATATTATCTTAATTAGTCAATTATATTCATGATTAACCCAATAACATTTTTCGTCACCAATGTCTTACCGATATACTAACTTAGGTTCATCATGTACTTGAACCTTAATATAATTAGTCTACTAATTGAACTTTCAAACTGTTTGTTGTTCCTTTTTCACCAACTGGAAGACCAGCAGTGATTAAGATAAGGTCACCTTTTTTAGCGAAACCTAATTCTTTAGCTTTTTCAGTTGCTAAACTAAACAATGCATCTGTTGATGCTGGTTTTTCAGCAATGATTGGGTGAACACCCCAGTTAACTGATAAACCATGACGAGTTTGTTCGTCAAAAGTAATAGCTAAAATATCTGAGTCAGGACGGTATTTAGAAATCATACGTGCTGTTTGACCAGATTTTGTAGCAGCGATGATAGTTTTAATACCTAAGCTATCAGCTGTTTCAGCAACAGCACGACCAATAGTTTCAGTAACATCATTTTTGTCAAATTCATTTAATGCAAATGAGCTATGTGCACGCAATGCATTTTCAGATTTTTCATCAATACGAGCCATTGTTGCAACTGATTCTACAGGGTAGTCACCATTAGCACTTTCACCTGAAAGCATTGTTGCATCTGTTCCATCAAATACGGCATTAGCAACATCAGATGCTTCAGCACGTGTAGGACGTGGGTTTTCTTGCATTGAATCAAGCATTTGAGTAGCAGTAATAACTGGTTTGCCCAAAGCGTTACATTTTTTGATTAAGTCTTTTTGAACTAAAGGAACATTTTCAGCAGGAATTTCAACACCCATATCGCCACGGGCAATCATTAATCCTTCAGAAACTTCCATAATAGCATCAATATTATCGATACCTTCTTGTGATTCAATCTTAGGGAAGATTTGAACATGTTCCATTCCTTTTTCTTCAAGTAAAGCGCGGATATCTAAAACATCAGCTGGTTTACGTACAAAACTTGCAGCAATGAAATCAATGTTTTGATCTAAACCAAAACGAATATCGTCTGAATCTTTTTCAGTAATACCAGGTAAGTTAATTGATACACCAGGAGCGTTAACACCTTTACGTGAACCTAAACGACCAGAATTCATAACAGTTGTTACTAATTCGTTAGCAGCTGTATCAATTTCATCAATTCTCATATCGATAAGACCATCATCAAACAATACGTGGCCTCCAACATGAACATCTTCAATTAAACCTGGGTAAGTAACAGCAATCTTTTCTTTTGTTCCTTCAAGTGAATCATCCATTGAAATACGAACAATATCATTAATTTCAAAGTTGATTTTACCTTCTTTTTGAACAGTAGTACGGATTTCTGCACCTTTAGTATCAAGCATGATACCAACCATTTTACCAGTAATTTTTTCTGCTTCATGAACTAATGTCATACGACCTAAATGTTCTTCATGGTCACCATGAGAAAAGTTGAAACGGAAAACATTAGCACCGGCTTCGATTAATTTAACAATTGTATCAAGATCTGAACTGGCTGGACCAAGTGTACTTACGATTTTAGTTTTTTTCATTAGATTATGATCTCCTCTTAGTTTACTTATTATTTATAAATAACAATAACAGTATTATATTATTTTGGTGTTGAAAGTCGTGTATTTAAGTCTAAAAGACTCAAATCTGTATGATGTTTATGTTCTTCAAGCGTTGCAACAATATCTTCAGCAACTAATTTGTTGTCTTTAATACCAATTGCTAATCCGCCTTTACCTTCCATAAGAAGTTGAACAGCATAATCACCAAAACGACTTGCTAAGACACGATCTTTGGCAGTTGGTACGCCACCACGTTGTGTATGGCCTAAAATAGTCACACGTGTTTCAAAATTACCATATGTGTCTAATTCAGCAGCAAATTCACTAGCTCCCATAACACCTTCAGCTAATACGATAATTCCTGAATCTTTACCATGTTCACGGTTACTGTTGAGCTTGTCTGCAATTTCTTGCATGTTATATCCTTTTTCAGGAATAACAATAACATCAGCACCACCAGCAATACCGGACCATAAAGCAATATCTCCAGCATTTCTACCCATTACTTCAACGATAAACGTACGTTGATGTGAACGAGCAGTATCGCGAATACGATCAATTGCATCAAGAGCTGTGTTAACAGCTGTATCAAATCCAACTGTGAAATCTGTATCAGGAATATCATTATCGATTGTTCCTGGAATACCAACAGCGTTAAATCCACGTTTTGTGAGTGCTAAAGCACCATGGTATGAACCATCCCCACCGATAACAACTAAAGCATCGATACCGAACTTTTTAAGTTGTTCGATACCTTTTAATTGTCCTTCAGCAGTTGCAAATTCAGGATAACGGGCTGAATATAACATTGTTCCACCGCGTTGAATAACATCATCAACGTCAGCATATTCAATTTTATGAATATCGCCAGCAACTAAACCAGCAAAACCATAATTAATACCGTATGCTTCTAATCCTTCACCAATTACACGACGTGCAACAGCACGAACTGAAGCGTTCATACCTGGCGCATCTCCACCACTTGTTAAAATACCAATGCGTTTCATTTCTTCACCTCAATAAGTAATTTAAGTACATATTTCACTCACTATATTAACACTTTTCAGAAAAGTTGTCTTGTTAAATGTGAAAATATTTTCAGTATTTTCAAGAATAAATTACTTAATGACGACATTTTCAGAACCTAATATTTTTGTAAGCGCTGTATGTGTTTCTTTGTCGTTCCTTAACCAATAAGTTCTATCTAAACTAATTTTACGATTGTCTTTTTCATAGTACAAAATAACCGGTGTTTGACCTAACCTTATTTTCATGGTTTGCATTAATTTTTCTATTTTTTCATTTGTTGTTTCTTTAGTAATCTTCAAAAACCATTTTTTTTGAGTTATTCGTTTAAAATAATCATCTGCTAATTCTATTTTTTTAACAATAATTTGTAATCCTCTATTTGTTTCAACATCCCCCGAAACGACAACGACCTTATTTTTTTCAAGTAAAGATTCTTTCTGTCGAAATAAATCAGGAAATATTGTCAAATCAATCTCACTTGTTTCATCCGAACCATTTACAAAGGCCATTTGTTGACCCTTCTTTGTTCGAATAACTTTTACTCTCGTAAGATTAACTAAAATGGTTACATGTGTCTTATCAGATATTTCCGATATTTTTTTAAAATCGCTTTGATTTAGCTGTTTCCGATACTTCTCAACCGGATGTCCCGAAAGATACGCACCTAAATATTGTGATTCTTTTTCTAATCGAACCATTAATGGAAAGTTTGATTGTCTTGCTATCTTAGGTGTTAATAATTCAAATAAATTAGTATTATTTCCACTTAAATCAATACTACTAATTAATTCTGGTAGAGCACTAATCAACTCAGCACGATTATATTCAAATTGATCAAAACACCCAGAATATATTAAAGCTGAAATATTTTCCTCATTTAAATATTTTTTATCTATCCGATGCAGGAAGGATTGGAAATCTGTGAACAATTCTTTTTTCCGTAATGTAATGATATGTTCAATAAAGTCTTTTCTAAGTCCTTTAATACTATTTAATCCAAATAAAACAATATTTTGTCTTAAACTAAAACCTACCTCGCTCATATTAATATCAGGTAATTTAATTATTACATGATATTGCTTTGCTTCCACTAAGTATTCTTTTATTTTTTGCGGATTATTACCAACGGAATTTAAAATAGCTTCAAAAAATGCAGCTGGAAAATTAGCTTTAATATAGGCTAATTGAAAAGCAATTTTACTATAGGCAACGGCATGTGAACGATTAAATCCATAATTAGCAAACTGCTCAATATAACTATAAACTGTTTTAGCTACATCTTCTTGAATTCCATTATCATATGCCCCATTGATAAACTGAGTACGCATTTCATCAATAGTCTTTTTTTTCTTTTTACTCATTGCTCGGCGTAGTAAATCAGCTTCACCAAGTGTAAAATTACCCATCTTTGATGCGACCTGCATAACCTGCTCCTGATAAACTAATACACCATAGGTTGACTCAAGAATTTGTTTTAAACTATTGTCCGGAAATGTTATTTTTTCAAGATGATGTTTTCGTGCAATAAATGTATCTATATTTTCCATCGGACCCGGCCGATATAACGCATTTACAGCTGCGATATCTTCAAAAGATGTTGGTTGTAATTTTTTTAAAACATTTTTGATACCATTAGATTCAAATTGGAAAACACCGGATGTATCACCTAATCTAAAAAGAGCTAATGTTTTTTCATCTTCTAAATTAATGAATGCTGGATTGAAGTCTGCTTGATAATTCTTTTTAACCTGTGTTACAGCTTGATCTAAAATATTTAAATTACGTAGACCTAAAATATCGATTTTTAATAAACCAACATTTTCAACTATATCTTTAGAATACTGCGTTAAAAGAATATCCTCACTTCCATTTTGTAACGGAACCACTTCTCGTAAATCAATTTGGCTCAATACGACCCCTGCTGCATGCGTAGAGTAGTGTCTTGGAATCCCTTCGATATGCTGCGCAATTGTAAAAATATTTTTATTTTTGGAACTATCATTAACTAAATTACGTAATTTTTGTGATTGTGCTAGCGCCTCTGTCAACGTAATTTTCAAAACATTTGGAATTGAATCACTCCACCCTTTCATTTCAAAAGGTGATACACCAAATACTCGACCAACATCCCTCAAAGCCTGTTTTGCTGCCATTGTGCCAAATGTAATAATTTGAGCCATGTGATAATGTCCATATTTTTGATGTAAATAATTAAGGATTAGTCCACGTTTATCATCTGGAATATCTAAATCAATATCCGGCATCTGAACACGTTTTGAATTCAAAAAACGTTCAAACAATAAATTATATTTAATTGGATCAACATCCGTAATCGTTAAAACGTAGGCTGTGATCGATCCAGCAGATGACCCTCGTCCTGGGCCAGTTATAATATTTTGCGAATGAGCATAGTTCATAATATCCCAAACGATTAAAAAGTAATCTTCAAATCCCATTTGTTGAATAACGTTTAACTCAAGTTCTAATCTTTGTTTATATTCCTTAGGTACACCATTTGGAAACCGCTCATTTAATCCAGTATTACACATACTTCTCAAATAACTATGTGCTGTTTCATTATTAGGTAATGGATACTCAGGTAGTTTGGGTTGTGAGAATGTTAATTCCAGAGACGTTTCATCTGCTAAATTTTGGGTTTCTTGAATTGCATCTGCCATTAGCAATTCTTGATATTGCTCCGTTATCTCTTTTGGATTTCTTAATGCATATTCTCCCTGAATTTGTTCATCAACTTTATTAATTAAAATCGTTTCACCAGTACTAATTGCCTTTAACACATCAATATCAAACTGATTTTCAGCATCCAAATAAGCTACTTCATCTAGCGCAATTACACGAATATCAAAATTTTGAGCTAAAGATTTAATTGATTGTGCCGTAATTTTATCCATTAAGTGAGATAGGCCAACTCGAATATTTTCTGAACCTATTAAGCTTTGATATTTGGCTAATAATTCTTTTGCATCGGATATTTGACTTTGTTCAATTAAATAACTAAATTCACTTTTTTCACTAGGTGATAATATAAATAAACCGTCTAAATAGTTAGTTAAACTACTAAAGTTTAACTTATCATCATTTAAGGTCATTTTTAAGGTCGATAATTGCATTAAATTTTGATAACCTTGTTTATCTTTTGCAATAAAGGTCAATTCATATTCATGGTTTGTTTCGATTAAACCGGAGATATCTAACGTTAGTCCGATAATTGGCTTAATTTCAGCTTTTTGACAGGCATTATAAAAATCAATTGCACCATACAATGTATTATTATCTGTTAAGGCAATTGCTTTATAGCCTTTACTTTTAGCACTTTGAACAAGATCATTAATTTTAGTGGTGCTTTGTAATAAGCTGAATGAACTTTTAACTTTTAACGGAACAAACATTTTATCCCCCTTTTCACGTATCTATTAATGTTATTATACAAAACTTTTTAACAATACCCAATAGACACTAAAAAGCTTTTGCAAAAATAATTATTTGTGCTAAAATTAGCTTTGAATGTGAGGTGCTGTTCTATGATGAAACAATTAACAATTCTCTTTTGGGGCTTCATTTTTGGTGAAGTAATTGGTTATATCGTAAGCTCACTAACTGGTACATTGTTTGCACCAGTTTTGTTAATCGGTATTATTTTTGCAGTTACCGGCTTAATTGTCGTAAATTGCCTCTACGCCATTCTCAAAGATCCTAAATCAGATAAATAAAAAAAGATAAACTAATTAGTTTATCTTTTTTTTGGCTTTATAAGACTATAAGGAAAAATTTGAGAAAGAAAGGTCTCAATATGTCCTCTAGTTTAACTCATCCACACTATTTAATAATACCTATTTTGTTTCTTCAGATACTAATTTTATAATTTCTAGAACAACATCCGTTGCTTTTTCCATTGTTTCAACTGAAACAAATTCAAATCGCGCATGCATATTTTCTGCTCCAGCAAATATATTTGGTGTTGGTAATCCCATGAATGAGATTTTTGAACCATCTGTCCCACCACGTACTGGATAGATATCCGGTTTAATTGCTAAATTTTCCATAGCTTCTTTAGCAACAGTCACAACAGTCATATCCTTCTCGATTACTTCACGCATATTGTAATATTGATCTACCATATCAATTGTCACACGTTCAGAATCAAAATCAGCATTCATTTTATCAGCAATACCCATCATATACTTTTTGCGATCTTCGAATTTTTGGCGATCATGATCACGAATAATATATACCATTTTTGCTTCATCAACTGTACCTTCTACTGAAATTAAATGGTAAAAACCTTCGCGGCCTTCAGTTTTTTCAGGTACTTCATCTTGTGGTAATAATGAGTCAAATTGATTTGCTAACTTACTTGCATTAATTAAAACACCTTTAGCAGTTGCAGGATGAACTTCCTTACCTTGAATTGAAACGACTGCTTGAGCAGCATTAAATGTTTCATATTCTAATTCACCTAATGGTCCACCATCAACAGTGTAAGCTAAATCAGCTCCAAAATCGGCTACGTCAAATTTATCAGCACCTACCCCAATTTCCTCATCAGGTCCAATACCAACTTTAATGTCACCATGCTTAATTTCAGGATGTGCAACTAAATAAGCTACAGCAGTAATAATTTCAGCTACTCCCGATTTATCATCTGATCCTAATAGTGTTGAACCATCTGTTGTAATTAATGTATTGCCTTTATAATTTTTTAAATTTGGAAATTCTTTAATAGTTAGTTTAAATTTACCATCATCGTCAAGATTAATATCAGATTCGCCATCATAATTTTCAACGAATTGGGGGTTAACACCCTCTGCTGTAAATGCAGCTGTATCCATATGTGAAATAAAACCAACCGCTTTAACGTTTTTACCAGCTTCTAAATTACTTGGTAATGTTGCTAAAACATACCCACTTTTTTTAGAAATACGTGCATCCTTTAATCCAATTTGTAAAAGTTCTTCCTTTAATTCTTTCGCAAATTCAACTTGAGTTTGCGTTGAAGGAGTTACCCCTGAATTTTCATCAGAACGAGTTTCTACTTTAACATACTTAATAAAACGTGGAATTAATTCTTCATATTTTGTCATGATAGCGTATCTCCTAATCTATTATTTAATATCTCTAATCATACTCTAATTTTAAAATTAAATAAACTGAAATGGATCTGTATTAATATCTGATTCAATAATCTCAATTTGCCAATTATTTTCTAGATTCCATTCTCCAAATAACCGTTTCAATTGTGCTTTACAGATACTTTCAACATGATGGCCCGGATCAATAACTGACAACCCTTCTGCTAACATGTCATGAGCCGTGTGGTAGTAGACATCTCCTGTTACGTAAACATCCGCCTGCTGCTTAATTGCCTCATGATAAAATTTACCACCATCACCACCTAGAACTGCAACACGCTTAATTGATTGCGTCAAATCATTAGAAATCAGTCTTAATCCACTTATGTTAAATTGCTTCTTACAATATTCAGAAAATTCAATAACAGTCATAGGACTAGTTAAATTTCCGATTCGACCCATTCCATAATCTGAACTATTTGTATGCACTAACGGGATTGTTTCTTGTAATTTTAAACGACTCGCTAACCAATCATTCATCCCACCTGTAACATTGTCTAAATTAGTATGAGCTGCATACACTGTTATATTATGACTCAATAAATCGGCATACATTTTATTTTGAGGATTCGTAGTATCCAAATTTTTTGCCGGTCTAAATATTAATGGATGATGTGCGAAAATAAAATCTACATTTTTATTAATTGCTTCTTGGACAACTTCTGGACGAACATCTAAAGTTGTCATTACTTTAGTAACAGTATTATTAATATCACCTAATTGTAGGCCTACTGGATCACCAATTTCAGCCATACTTTTTGGAGCAAATACTTCGAATTGATTGACTAAATCAATAATTTTTGTCATCCCAGCATCTCCTCAATTTCTTTGATATCAACTTCTAATATCCTTTTTTTATCAATAGGAACTTTATTTGCTGCCTCAAAATTTTTTAAAACTTTACGCTTTTTTTCCATTTGCTTGTGCCATTTAGCTTTGAATACATCGCTTTGCTCAATTCTTAATTTAGGTCCATACTTTAAATCTAATATCGAGTAGCTCATTTTAGTGTTAACTTTCTCAGCAACAATAATTTCATAGACATGATGGTCGTCTTCGACAATATCTTCATCAATAATTTGATATGAATGATCCATTAACCATTCTCTTATTAATTTTTGTCCAACATTAGGTTGAATAATTAAACGACGGACACCCGTTAATTTTTCTAAATCGGCAGTAAATATATCCTTTATTAAAGGGCCACCCATTCCGGCAATTGTGATAGTATCAATATTATCGTCTAATTTAATTGCCTTTAACCCATTAGCTAATCTTGGCATTATCATGTGGTCTAATCGTTCTGTATTAATTTCTGTTACGGCATTTTCATAAGGCCCTTTAGCTACTTCTCCAGCAACAGCATATGAAATAATTTTATTAATAGCTAAATACGCAGGTAAGTAAGCATGATCCGATCCAATATCGGCCAATCGTGCATTTTTTGGTACAAATTTTGCAACTCGAACTAATCGATCTGATAAATGTCGTGCATCCATTTCTTGATCCTCTTCTTTCGTATCTTATCTTTTCTTATTATAACTAAAAAAGGACCATTATAAAACAGGTTTCGTTTTATAATGGTCCTTAAATTTTTTATTCTAAGAAATCTTTTAATTGTTTTGAACGAGATGGATGGCGTAGTTTACGTAATGCTTTAGCTTCAATTTGACGAATACGTTCACGTGTCACTCCAAACACTTTACCAACTTCTTCAAGTGTTCTTGTGCGACCATCATCAAGACCGAATCTTAAACGCAGAACATTTTCTTCACGATCTGTTAATGTATCAAGAACATTTTCTAGTTGCTCCTTCAAGAGTTCATAAGCCGCATGGTCAGCTGGACTAGTTGCATCTTGATCTTCAATAAAATCACCTAAATGTGAATCATCTTCTTCACCAATTGGTGTCTCTAATGAAACAGGTTCTTGAGCAATTTTTAAAATTTCACGAACTTTTTCGGCTGGCATAGCTGGCATATCCATTTCAGCACCAATTTCTTCAGGAATTGGTTCGCGAACAAGTTCTTGTAATAATTGGCGTTGAATTCTGATTAATTTATTAATTGTTTCAACCATATGAACTGGAATTCTAATTGTACGTGCTTGATCAGCAATAGCACGTGTAATTGCTTGTCTAATCCACCATGTCGCATATGTTGAGAATTTAAATCCTTTACGATAATCAAATTTCTCAACAGCCTTCATTAATCCCATGTTACCCTCTTGAATTAAATCAAGAAATTGCATTCCACGACCAACGTAACGTTTAGCAATTGAAACAACTAAACGTAAATTAGCTTCTGCCAATTTTTGTTTTGCTTCTTCGTCGCCTTCTTCAATTTTTAATGCTAAAGCAACTTCTTCTTCAGCTTTTAAAAGGTTAACACGACCAATTTCTTTCAAATACATTCTAACTGGGTCATTAATTTTTATTCCAGTTGGTGCTGATGTGTCTTTTAAAGCTTTCTTTGTAACTTTTTCAGCTGCTTTTAAACTATGTTCACTTGGGTTTCCCTCTTCATCAACAACAGCAATACCAGCATCTGCGACTTTTTGAAGTAATTTATCCATACGATCAGCATCTAAATGGAATGGTGTTGCTAGTTCATCTGTTAAATTATCATACTTAATTTCTTTTTTTACTTTATATTCCTTGATCAACTTCGTTTGTGCTTTTTTAAAGCCTTTTTCGTCAAATTCTGATTCTTCAACTTTTTCTACTTTTTTTACCATTAATAATTCCTCCCTTAGATGGATGTTCGTGGTACTTGTTGTTTTTGATATAATGCAATTAACTTAACTGATAATTCATTGGTTAGTTCTGTATTGCCAAGACGATTTGCTTCCATAAGATCTGATCGAACTTGATTAATTGATTGTTCCATCGGCGAATCATTCATAATGACGGACACACAATCATCAAATTCATCCTCTGAAGACTCTTCTGCAACTGTCATCAGCTCTATTTGCATTAAAAATCTCTTTGAAGACTCTTCTGGCAAGTAATCTAAAAAACTAGCAATTTCATATTGCTCATGTAATTCTAAATAGCCTTCAGCTAACGTATATATTAACTGATAACTATCATGAACAAAACTAAAATCATCAATTGATCGAATTTTCAGCCAAGCTGTATGATCATGTAATATACGATAAAGCAATAATCTTTCAGCTCTTTCAACACGATCAATTTTTTCATCGCTCATGACCTCTGAGCGATTTTCTACAGGTGGTTCATCTGTTCGAACCCTTGGAACTTGATTAACTTGTTGCACTACTTTTGGTTGAACGGCAACTAAATCAATTAACTGTTGTCTTAGAATTCCTTTATCAATTTTAAATTCATCTGCCAACTGATTAATATAAATATCTTGCTCAAACGGCGTTTTAATTGTAGTTAAAACTTGTAGTACTTGATCAATATAATCAATTTGCTCACTTTCATTTTTTAAGTTTTTATTTCGTTTCAAAAAATTCATTTTGAATGAAATAACCGTCTCTCGAGCAGAGTGAGCTAACTCCAGAAACGCTTCTTTACCATTTTTTTTAACAAACTCATCAGGATCCATACCGTTAGGAATGGCTAGCACGCCAACTTTCATTTTTGTCTGATTCGCTAGCAGGTTCAAAGCACGATTTGTTGCATTTTGCCCGGGTTCATCCCCATCATAACAAATATTTAATTGTGATGTTGAACGTTCTAACAAATAAATTTGTTCATTTGTTAAACTTGTTCCCATAGAGGCGACACCATTTTTAACTCCAGAGCGGTATGCTGCTAAAACATCCATAAATCCTTCGAACAAAATAACATTTCCTTCTGTCCGAATTTCTTTTTTTGCCAAATCGTAATTAAATAGAATCTCTCTTTTATTAAAAATAGGCGTTTCAGGACTGTTTAAATATTTAGGTAATTCTTTATTTTTTTCAAGCAGACGACCTGAAAAGGCAACAACTTGACCATTTTGATTTCTAATCGGAAACATCACTCGATCAATAAATCGTTCACGCAAATCACCTGTTTGATTTTCAATAAATAGTCCAGACTGCCTTAATAATTGATAGTCTACTTTCTTTTCCTTAAAAAAATCTTGTAAGACCGATTTCCCAGGCGCAAATCCAATTTGGAAAGTTTTGATAATTTCATCCGTTATACCACGATTATGCAGGTAATCTAATGCCTTTTGACCCATTTCTGTATTCATTAAAATGTGTTGATATAATTTAGCACCGTCATCATGAATTTGCTTTAACTGACGATTTTCAGTTGATTCTTGTGTCCTTGCTGACTGAGATTCAGAATATTTACTATCGATATCCATTCCTGAAAATTCTGCAACTTTATTGACAGATTCTGGAAAGCTAAGTCCCTCTAGCTCAATTAAGAACTTAAAAACATTCCCACCTCTTCCACAGCTAAAACAGTGAAAAATTTGTTTCTCTTCGCTTACAGAAAATGAAGGCGTTTTTTCTTCATGAAATGGACATAAACCCATAAAATTACTACCAGATTTTTTTAATCCGACATACTGACTAATGATATCAGTAATATTCACACTAGTTCGCACCTGTTCAATTACGTTTTCGGGTATTCTCATTCCAACTACTCACCTCCAAAACTAACGATACGAAGTTACCTATATTTTGAGTACCCATAATAATAGCATTTATTTGACATAAATACAATTATTAGCTTCAAGTAATAGACACTTTTGTCAAATATGACTATTCTGATTCTATTACCAAACAAAAAAGGAATTTATCTTCACAGATAAATTCTCATTTTTATATTACTTAATATTTAATTTACTTAAATTACCTAATTTTGAACTCATCTTAGCAATTAAACTCAATTGATTTAAGCGATTATTTTTAATTTTTGTATCATCAACCATAACCATTGTCTGGTCAAAATAATTTTCAATTAGCGGACGAATCTCGCTTAATGTAGTATATAACTTCTCTGACGTTAAATCTGCCAACTGACTTTGGATTATTTCAACTCGTTCAAATAAATCTTTTTCAGCAGTATTATCTAATAATACTTGTTCAACAACTAGATTAGTTGCCTCATTTTTATCTGCTAGCTTTAATACACGATTGATTGCTTCAACGGTCTCCTTGAAATCCTTATCATTTTTATGATTTTCTAAGGTTACAGCGGCCTCTGACATAACTAATAAATCTGCATCTGTACTTTCAACAACACTTTCAATTACATCATAACTGACGTTTTTATTTGAAAGCCATTGCTTCATACGATCATTAACAAAACTTAAAATATCTTTATCATTTTCGCCAACAGTCATCTTGGTAAATAAATCTGGATGTATCGTTGCCAATTCCTTAATATCGTTCAGTACCTCAAGTGGTGAAAAATGCCACTGACGATCTTCAACAATTCTAACTATCCCAAACGCTTGACGACGAAGTGCATAGGGATCATTTGATCCAGTTGGAATTAATCCAACTGAGAAGAAACTTGACATGCTGTCCAACTTATCAGCAATTGCTAAAACTGCACCAATTTTTGATTTAGGTAGTTCGCCATCAGCACTAATTGGCATATAGTGTTCAGAAATTGCTTGTGCAACAGTTGGATTTTCGCCCATTAGCAAGGCATATTTCTCACCCATAATTCCTTGAAGTTCAGAAAATTCTCCAACCATCCCTGTTACCAAATCAAATTTATAAATTTCACTTGTTCTTTGTAAAAGAGATAATTCATGGTCATTTAAGCCAAGGCGTTTACCAATGATTTGTGCCATTAATTGAACACGTTCCATTTTTTCAGACATTGATCCAATTTTATCATGGAATGTGACATTTTTTAATCGCTCTACATAATCATTAATCGTTTGTTTTTGATCTTCTTGGTAGAAAAATGCAGCATCTTCCAATCGTGCTGTAAGAACCTTTTCATTGCCTGCTTCGACGTTAGCAATGTTAGCTTCTGTCCCATTACGAACTGAGACGAACATTGGTAAGATTTCATCGTTTTGGCCACGCACATAAAAGAATCTTTGATGGTCTTTCATTGAAGTCATTAGAACAACATCAGGAATATCTAAATATTTCTTATCAAAATGACCAGAAAATACTGTTGGATATTCAACTAAATTGTTAACTTCTTCCAAAAGATCCTCATCAAGAATAATATGCCAGTCTTGATTATTTTCAAGATTAGTAATTTGTGTTCTAATCATTTCTTTTCGTCTATTAGAATCAACGATTACATATTGTTCTTCTAATTTTTTAACATACTCTGTTACTGAGGCTAAATCTACAGCTTCTCCTAAAAAACGATGGCCTTGCGTTTGGCGGCCAGATTTAATATTTAAAATACTGAATGGAATAACGTCACTATCAAGTAACGCAACTATCCAACGAATTGGTCTAACATATTTAAAGTCATAATTTGCCCAGTGCATCATTGTTGGGAATGTCATCGCTTCAATCACATCTTTAATCTGAACCAAAATATCTTTGGCAGATTTACCAGCGATAAATTTATTTACATAGACATACTCAACGCCTTTTAATTCTTTAAACGTTATATCGTCTGTTGTTACTCCTTGTCCACGGACAAAGCCTTTTGCAGCATTAGACCAATTTCCTTCATCATCCATGGCAATTTTCTTTGCAGGTCCTTTAGCTTCTTCTTGAATATCTGCTTGTTTATCAGCCAAACCAGTCACTTCAACAGCTAAACGTCTGGGTGTTGAGAATGCCTTTATTTCGTCAAATGATAACCGTTGCTCTGTTAAAAAGTCACCTACACGTTTAGCCAATTGATTTTGGCTAGGTGTAACAACATGAGCAGGAATTTCTTCTAACCCAATTTCTAATAAAAAGGAATGTGTCATCTTATTTATCCTCCTTTAATAATTTACTACGAAGTTTTTCATCTTTTAGTAATGGGTAGCCTAATTTTTTACGCTCCTGTACGAAAACTTTAGCAATTGATTTAGCCATATTTCTAATTCTTGCTAAATATCCAGCACGTTCAGTAACAGAAACGGCTCCTCGAGCATCTAATAAATTAAATGTATGACTACATTTTAAAACATAATCGTATGCCGGATGAACTAACCCATTGGCAATCTGTTTTTTGGCTTCTGTTTCATATACATCAAACAAATTAAATAACATTTCTTGATTGCTTTCTTCAAATGAATATTTAGAATTTTCATATTCTGGTTCTTTAAATATGTCGCCGTACATGACCCCATCAGCCCATTCAAGATCATAAACACTCTCAACATCTTGAATATATGAAGAAAGGCGCTCTAAACCATAAGTAACTTCACTAGTGACGGGATGTACCTCTAATCCACCAACCTGTTGGAAATAAGTAAATTGTGTAACTTCCATACCATCAAGCCAAACTTCCCAGCCAACACCAGCACAACCCATTGATGGGTTTTCCCAGTTGTCTTCAACAAATCGAATATCATGTTCAGCTGGATCAATACCTAATGCACGCAAACTATCCAAATATAAATCTTGAATATTTGCAGGAGATGGTTTCATCACAACTTGAAATTGATGATGTTGGTACAAACGATTGGGATTTTCGCCATAACGACCATCTGCAGGACGTCTTGAAGGTTCAACGTATGCAGCATTCCATGGTTCTGGTCCAATTGCACGTAAAAATGTGTAAGGGCTCATAGTTCCAGCACCTTTTTCTGTATCATAAGCCTCCATTAACATACAACCCTGATCAGCCCAGAATTTTTGTAATGTCATAATAATATCTTGAACAGCTAACTTTTTTGACATAGTATTCCTCCTTATTTTTAAGCACAAAAAAACCTATGCAGTCTTATAGACCACATAGGGACGATTTTAATATCGCGGTTCCACCCTACTTCTGGTTCAATTCAACCAGCAGCTTCATTAACAAAGGACTCCGAAAATGCCAATAAAAATAATTAATTACTTAGCTTGCACTAATCCTAAGTTCGCTTTAATAACTATTCTTACCCTTTTTCATCATAATCCCGCTATTTATTTCTCTATAATCATAGTTTAGAAATAAGTATTTGTCAATTATATTTCAGTATTTTTCTTTAATGAGACTGGCCAAGAACTGATTCCATCGATAAATTTTTTACTTTTCAAATTTAATCCAACACTATTATCATAAATAACATCAATAATACGACGTAATTCCTTTTTGGTACTCTCAGCAACCTTGATTGAATTTAATTTATCAAGATTCACTACAGAAAATTGTCTCAAATAAAAAATTGTTTTTTGAGTAGCATGAAGTCGATTATTATCAAGATACCAATGTTTAGAACACAGTAGCCCACCGTAAGATTCTGAATAATCAAATTCTCCCTGCGTTTCGCCACCAACTGCACAGACCTGCAATTGAGGCTGTACACCAAAAACTGTTAATAGCTGAATTTCAATAATATTTGTAATAATTTCTGGATCAAATTCTTCGTTAATCAATCGAATTGCTGTCACAACTTTTCGGTACCAAACAGAGATGGGTTCGTTATCTTTGAATGCAGCATCAATTAAACTAAAAATATAAATGGTATAAGCATTACTGATTATATCCTGTGAAATCGTTTGAAATTGTTCAAACTCTTTAGCAGTATTAATAAATGATAATCCGTTGTCATTTATACTCCCACTGTAAGTTCCGATTGTAAATGGTAGTAAAGCAGCAGATAATTTGAATCCTCGTTTTCTAGCACCTTTAATAAAAAACATTTTTTTACCATAACGATCGGTTAAAAATTTCACTAAAAGATCACGTTCTTTATATTCTTTACGATAAAGTAAAATCCCTTCAAAATCTGCATTATTCTGAACGATACTATGCATCCCCTTTCCATGAGCAAATAAAAATCGGAACAAAAATTATCTTGTTCCGATCATTAGTTACTTCTTAATAGTCATCTTCACGGTAACCAAATGCTTTTAAATCAGTCTGTTTATCTCGCCAATTTTTTTGAACTTTAACCCAAAGTTCCAAATAAACGCGATCACCAAGCATCGTTTCGATATCTTTTCTAGCTTTAACACCGATATCTTTTAACATTTTACCACCTTTACCAATAATAATACCTTTTTGCGTTGGACGTTCAACGATAATTGTTGCAGAAATGTGCAATTTTTCTTCGTCCTCTTTTTTTATATCTTCAACCAAAACGGCAACTGAGTGAGGAACTTCTTCTCGTGTTAATTGTAAAACTTTTTCACGAATTAGTTCACCCATAACAAAACGTTCTGGATGATCTGTAATTTGATCTTCTGGGTAAAACTGGGGTCCTTCAGGTAATTCACTAATTAATGAATCAACAAGCTCATCGACGTTATTTCCTTTAAGTGCTGAAATTGGGAAAACTTCTTTATAGTCCAAAGATTCTCGATACGTTTCCACAATAGCTAATATTTCATCAGGGTGAATTTGGTCAATTTTATTAATAACCAAATAAATTGGTTTCTTAGTATCTTTTAATCGATCAATAATAAAATTATCTCCTGGTCCACGTTTTTCTGTTGCATTAACCATAAATAAAATAGCATCAACTTCACCAAGTGTTGAAAGTGCTGATTTGACCATAAAATCACCTAAACGACTCTTTGGTTTATGAACACCAGGTGTATCAATAAAGACAATTTGTGCATCATCTGTTGTATAAATACCTTGAATTTTATTTCTGGTCGTTTGTGCCTTATCACTCATAATAGCAATTTTTTGACCCATAACATTGTTTAAAAATGTTGATTTTCCAACATTTGGTCGTCCTAAAATTGCCACAAATCCTGAATGAAACTTTTTATTTTGCATTAATTAATTCTCCTCTTATTTATGTACCTTTTATTATAATTGACTAATCAAAAACTAATTCTAACAGTTGTGGGATAAAAATAAGACATCCAACAATCATCGCAAATAGTGCCGAAAGTAAGACAGCAGCAGCTGACATATCTTTAACTTTTTTTGCAATCTCATTATATTTATGACCAGTTGTCAGATCAACCAGATTCTCTATAACTGTGTTCCAAACTTCATTAATAATAACCATACTAATGCTAAGAGCTAGCCATAGCCACTCTGTTTCAGAAATTTGAAAAATTGCCGCACAAATAGATACTAGTATCATCATGGCTACATGTTTTTTCATATTTCTTTCTTCTTTAAAAACCGTAACAAGGCCATCTAGAGAATGTCCTAGTGACAACAAAAATGTTCGATTTTTTTTAACTTGGCGCTTATCGTTTAAGGCCATAAGCATCTAATATCTCTGTTTGTAATCCAAACATTTCTTTTTCATCTTCAGGTTCCATATGATCGTAACCATTTAGGTGTAAGAACCCATGGACTGTCAAAAATCCCAATTCACGTTCATAAGAATGACCATAATCAACTGCTTGTTCAGCAACTTTTTCAGTTGAAATCATGATATCACCGATATTTTTAGCAATTTCAGGCATATCCATACCTTCATCATCAGGAAAAATAATTGGCATATCATCTCCATCTTCTTCGATTGCGAAGCTGATGACGTCAGTTGGTCTATCTACATTTCGATATTCACGATTAATTTTGTGAATTTCTTCATTATTCATTAAAGTAACTGACATTTCTGTTTCATCAGGTAATTTTATTTTCTTACCCGCAAAATTAAGAATTTCTTTAATTAATGTTATATTTTTTTCTGGTTCTGCCTTAGTGTGGTCAAAAATTTCTAAATCCATAATAACCCTCTTTAAATTCGTTTTATATGTCCCAAAGTTACTCAACTCAAATAATAGCATAAAAAAAAAGGAACTACAATTCAAGTTGAATTGTAATTCCTTTTTCGCTAATTTAATAATGATTTAACTGTCTCACTTATAACCTTACCATCAGCGCGTCCCTTAAGTTTAGGAATAACCGCACCCATGACTTTTCCAAAATCAGCTTTTGATGTTGCACCAACTTGTGAAATAACTTCTTTCACGACATCAGTAACTTCTTCAGCTGATAATTGTTCAGGTAAATATTTTTCGACAATTTTTATTTCCATATCAAGATTTTCTAAAAGATCATCTCGACCGGCATCTTTGAATTCTGCATAAGATTCTTTGCGTTGTTTTAACTCGCGAGCCAATAAAACAGTTTCATCATCAACTGATAAATCATGACCTGCTTTAATTTCTTCGTTTGTAACAGCTGCTTTAAGCATTCTTACAGTACTTAAAGTTTGTTTGTCTTTTGCTTTCATCGCTTGTTTTAAATCGTTATTAAGTGTTTCTAATAGACTCAACGTGATTCCTCCCTAGACTAGAAGCGTTTCTTAGTTGTTTTACGCTTTCTTGCTGCTTCGGATTTCTTCTTACGTTTCACACTTGGCTTTTCATAGAATTCGCGTTTACGGTATTCTTGTAATGTACCTGTTTTAGAAACGGAACGTTTAAAGCGACGAAGAGCATCATCGAGAGATTCGTTTTTACGTACGACTGTCTTTGACATAGATATCCCTCCCTCCGAGCTTGAATGTAACCGTCTTTTTATGCATTAAGTTGCATCGTCGAACTGTCCTTGTTCATTATAACTAAAGTCTTTATCGCCGTCAATAAATCTTTTATAAAATATTTGAGATAATACAAAAAATATACTTTTTTTTAACAAATTAAGCATAAATCAATTGATCTAAATCAATAAACAGCTTTAATTTAACCCAAGTTCCGTTAATAGATTAGGATTAAAGGTATTTTCTTTAAACATCAAAATTTCTTTTTGATATGGTGATTGTTGATTTTTTTTATCTACACCTACATATGGTGTTTCTAATATTTTAGGTACCTTACTAAATCTTTCGTCATGTACAATACTATTTAATGCATCAAACCCAATTTCACCAAAGCCAATATTAGCATGTCTATCTTTATGACTTCCTTGAACATTTTTTGAATCGTTAATATGAAAGACTTTCAATCGATCAATTCCAATAATATCATCAAACTTTTCTATAACAGATTCAAAGTCATCTTTAATATTATATCCAGCATCACTAGTATGACATGTATCAAACGTAACAGATAATTTATCATTCAACTTCACACCATCAATCATTTGTGCAATCTGTTCAAATGTTCGTCCAACCTCTGTACCCTTGCCCGCCATTGTTTCAATAGCAATTTGAATTTTTTGGTCTGAAGTCAAAACTTCGTTTAATCCTTCAATGATATGTTTAATTGCAGCTTCATCTCCCGCACCTACATGAGCACCAGGATGGAGAGTCATTTGAGTAGCACCTAATGCTTCGGCCCTATCTATTTCAGCTTTCAAAAAATTGATTGCAAATGTAAAATTCTCTGGTTTAACTGTATTTCCTAAATTGATAATATAAGGGGCATGAACAACTATATCACTTAATCCATGTTCCACCATAAAGGCTTTACCTTTTGGAATATTCATCTCTGAAATATCTTTTCGCCTTGTATTTTGAGGTGCTCCCGTATAAATCATAAATGTACTTGCTCCATTATTCGAAGCCTCTTCGGCGGAACCAAGTAACATATCTTTTCCCTTCATACTAACATGTGATCCTATCAACATTATCCTTACCCCTTTTCGCATTTTAACTTGATTGTATTATAACATTGATTATAAAAAAAGATTTAGAATACTCACCTGACAGGAAGTTTTCTAAATCTTTTATATTTAAATTAAATCAACAAAATGAGCTCTAAATTTATAGTGTAAATGTGATCCTATTAAGAGGAACATTAATGTGATTGACCAAAATAGTAATAGTTGTGTTGGATTATTAAAAAACCAACCTTCGCTCAAGAAAGTTTCTCTAAACCCTGCGACTAAATAGTTAAACGGATTTATTTGTAGAATTCTAACAAAAACTTTAGGAAAACTACCAGAATTTAAATTGAATAAAATACCTGACATGTAAAATAAAACCCTCATAATCGATTGGAGTGCTATATAGTAATCACGAGCTAAAATTGAGATGGTTGAATTAAAAATACCGAAAGCAAATAAAAATGCAATCATACAGATAAAATAATAAATGTACTGTAACCAATACAAAGTGGGCGTTACACCTGATAATAATAAAACAATAATACTAAAACCGAACATAACCCAATACGCAGTCATTTGACTGACCATACGAATTGTTGGTAGTACGCTAACTGGAAATTTCATTTTAGCAACTAATCCAACTTTTTCATAAACACTACGAGACATACCAAGTACACTAGAATTCATAAACAACCATGGGGCGATACCCACCATCATCCAAGCAAAATAATTAACCCCATCTATCTGTTGTCCAGCGTGCAAGGCAACACCGAAAACAAGATAGTAAATACCAATTTGAATCATTGGGTTTAAAAACTCCCATGCAATTCCTAAATAATGACTTTGGTAACTTGCTCGATCTTCATATTTTGAAACTCGAAATATAATTGGTAAATTTTCAAATTGTTCTTTTATAATTGAAATAACTTTTTTCAATGTATTGACGCTCCTTATTTAAGTAAAATAATAATCTAGAACACGCTCTGTCGCATGCCCATCATTAGATGTATTCCATAATAAATTAAATGTTGCTAATTGTCTATCACTATTTTTGAATTCTTTATAAGTAGCAACTAGTTCACTCATTGTTTGCACAATCGGTCCTGGTACCCAGTTATTAAAATCCGATTGAATCCCAATACTACTTTCATAATTCTTTAAATCAAAACAATAGAATAAAACTCGTTCAGCGTTTGGCAATAAACTGAAATCAAAAATAACCGATGAATAATCTGTAATTAAACAATTTGTGATGACCAACAATTCTCCAGTTGTGTATTCATCCACCCATAAAATATCATTATTCTTAGATAATAATTTTTTAAAGGCAAGCTCTTTGTCCTTTAAATGCGGATGTAATTTAATAATTAACTTAGTTTCATCATTTAATAATTCTTGAATATTAGAAAAATCATCTGGTATTTCTAATATAACTTCCCCATTTATATCTTCTCTATATGTTGGTGCGTATAAAATGATTTTTTTCTTAATTAAGTCTGGGTGGCTACTAAAAATATTTTTTTTTGTTAATTTTATCCAATTGCTATCTTTAAATTTATCTGTAGCAGGGTATCCAAGTTCTAAAATGTGATTATCAGAAACATGATAACTTTTCTTAAATACTGACCCCATTTTAGCTGACGCTACAATAAAATCATCAAATTGATTATAGACAGATTGAAATCGTTTTTTATCTTCAGCTGATCGATCAGCTGTCTTAGGCTCATCCCAACCAAACGATTTAATTGCCCCATTTGCATGCCAAAGTTGAACAATTTTGGTTGTTTTTTTTGTATGCATTGTGGCTAAAAAAGCAAAATAATTATCGACAAAAATTAAGTTACTCTTAGAAATCAGAGGGATTAAATTTAATACGAAAGAAATATTTTCAGTAAATATTTTGGTTTCAATATTTAAGTCTTCGATATTCTTAATTTCTAACTTCATAGAAGGTCGATAAAAAATGATTAAATGTTGATTATTATCTAAACATCTTTGATTTAATTTCCGAATGAAGTCACTATTACCACCGAAACTCATTAAATAGCTGATATTAGTACTTTTTTTAGAGAAATTCAGTAACGAAAATAGTCTGATGAGAAATAAGTAGATTATCTTTTTAATTTGCATAACTTATTAATCCTTTAGTTTTATTTATAATGCTTGCTCATAAAAACGTCCCCATATCTGAACGTTTTCTGAGATACTAACAAATGCGACCGGGTCTGACTCTTCCATTGCATCATGTAATTCATTTTGTTCATATCTCGAAATAACGGTAATTAAAAGTGTCTTATCATCATGATGATAAGCACCCTCAACATCGTTAACAATTGTGATTCCACGACGCATATGATTTTGTATTGAATCAATCACACTCTTAGGACGACTCGTCACAATCATAACTTGCATTTTTTGTTGTCTTGTATAAACCATATCCATGACTCTAGCATTAACAAATAATCCCAATGCAGAATAAAAAGCATATGGCCAACCATAAATAAAACCGGCTGCTAGAACAATAAAAGCATTAAAAATAATATTAATAGTTCCAATACTTTTACCTGTTTTCTTTTTAATTGTTAAGCCAATAATATCTAATCCACCAGTTGAAATTCCATTTCTAAGCGCTAATCCAGTACCAAATCCATTAACAGCTCCACCAAATATCGCGCAAATAATAGGATCCGTTGTTAACGTTACTGGCGTAATTGCTTTGATCATAATACTTGAAAATACAACTGCTAGAAAAGTAAACACAGTAAAACGGTGACCAATTTTATTCCAAGCCAAAATGAACATTGGTACATTTAAAAGAAATAAGAGTAACGCAGTCGATATTTGAAATGGTGCATATCGACTAAGGAGGGTTGCTACTAATTGCGCTAACCCCGTAATACCAGAGGCATATATTTTTCCTGGTGTCCAAAAAAAGTTCATCGCAACCGAAACTAATATCGCATATATAAATGCTGTTGAAGCTTTGGCCGCGTATGAATGTTTCTTAAAAATTTGTTGCAGATCGTCCATGATCAAAAAACCTCACATTTCATTTTAACAAGTTACGAATATTATACCATTCATTACGGTCAGATACAGTTAGACATTTACTTATCAAGTAAATCTTAATCTATACAAAAAGAGTCTTTTCAAAATTCATTCGAAAAGACTCTTTTAACTTATTTAGATTTCCAGACAGATTGTTTAAATTGATTCCGTCCACCGTTTTCTTCCATAGCAAATCTTCTTGGATTCTTTTTATAAAACTCTTGATGATAATCCTCAGCAGCATAAAATGGACCTGCATCTTCTATAGTTGTAACAATTGGTTCTTTGAATCTATGACTATCAATCAATAGTTGTCTTGAAGTTTCCGCAATTTTTCTTTGCTCATCATTTAGTGTATAAATCACTGGGCGATATGAACTACCCCTATCTTGAAATTGCCCCATCGCATCAGTTGGATCTGTTTGTTGCCAATATATCTCAACAAGCTGAGCGTAATTAATTTTTTTAGGGTCAAATGTTATCTCAACTGCCTCAGTATGCCCCGTTGTTTCAGATACAACATCTTCATATGTTGGATTTTTAGTGTGTCCTCCTGTATATCCAGATACGACATTTAAAATTCCTGCTTGTTCTTCAAACGGTTCAACCATGCACCAAAAACAACCACCAGCGAATATTGCTTTTTCACTCATTATCATCATTCCCCCTCTTAATATATGATAATAATAAATCACTTAACATAATATTGATATTTTTATGCCTAAAAAAGACTAATGAGTTTAATCATTAGTCTTTTAAACGTCTATTTTAATTTATTTTCTTCAACTTTTAACGATAATTCATCTAATTGCTTACTTGCAACTAGACTAGGCGCATTCGTCAATGGCTCTGATGCTTTTGAATTTTTAGGGAACGCGATAACTTCGCGAATGTTATCTTTCTTTGCCAATAACATAGCAAATCTGTCTAACCCAATAGCCAATCCACCATGTGGTGGGAATCCATAATCAAGTGCATCTAGGAAAAATCCAAATTGTTCTTCCGCACTTTCTTTAGTAAATCCTAAAGCCTTAAACATTTTTTCTTGAATATCGCGTTTATGAATACGGATTGACCCACCACCCAATTCATAACCATTCAAAATAATATCATAACTTTGTGCATGTGCTTCATGTGGATTTTCATCAAGTAAATGAATATCTTCTTCATTTGGCATAGTAAAAGGATGATGCGCAGCAATAAATTTGTCAAAGTCTTCACTGTATTCAAATAATGGCCAATCAACAACCCAAAGGAAGGCGAATCTATTTTCATCAATCATATCCATCTCTTTGGCAATATCATTACGTAAGTAACCTAATGATGCACGAACAACACTTGCTTTGTCAGCAACAAACAAAATTAAATCTCCGACATTTGCACCAGCAGCTTCTTTAATTGCATCAACATGGTCATTTAAAAATTTAGCAATTGGGCCACTAAATCCTTCTTCAGTTACTTTTACCCAAGCTAACCCTTTAGCACCAAAACGTTCAATATAAGCCGTTTTAGCATCAATCGCTTTGCGTGAATACTTATCGGCACCACCAGGAATCGCAATAGCATTAACAAGTCCACCATTGTTTAAAGTATTAGTAAATACTTTAAAATCAATATCTTTAACTGCAGCAGACATATCTTTTAATTCCATATCAAATCTAATATCCGGTTTTTCAGAACCATATCTTGCCATTGATTCATTCCAAGTCATACGTTGTAATGGTAATTCGAGGTCAATATTTAAAGTATCTTTCATTACACGTTTTAATAAACCTTCTGTTAAATCTTGAATTTCTTCAGCAGACATAAATGATGTTTCTAAATCTATTTGCGTAAATTCAGGTTGACGGTCACCACGCAAATCTTCGTCTCTAAAACAACGAGCAATTTGGTAGTAACGATCAAATCCGGCATTCATCAATAATTGCTTAAATAATTGAGGTGATTGTGGTAATGCATAAAAATGCCCAGGATAGACACGGGAAGGTACAAGATAGTCACGAGCCCCTTCAGGTGTTGATTTTGTTAAATATGGTGTTTCAATATCAATAAAATTTTGATTATCTAAGTAGCTGTGAACAGATTGTGTAATACGGCTACGAATCATTAATGATTTTTGCATTTCAGGACGACGTAAGTCTAAATAACGATATTTTAATCTTGTATCATCTACAACATTAATATCATCTTGTATTTCAAATGGCGGTGTTTTTGCTTTATTCAAAATAACTGCATTATGAACTTCAACTTCAATCTTACCCGTTTTCATTCTTGGGTTGATTGCTTTAGCATCCCGTTGTGTCACTTTTCCTGCAACCTCAACAACAAATTCATTACGTAACTCTTCAGCAATCTTTAAAGCTTCGGAATCAAATTCTTGACTAAAAACCAGTTGAACAATGCCCTCACGATCACGTAAATCAATAAAAATTAAATTTCCTAAATCGCGTCTTTTTTGTACCCATCCCTTTAATGTAACTGTTTGACCAATAAAAGTTTCATCAACTAAACCATTGTATGTTGTTCTTTTCATTCTCCATCAGCCTCCATTTCTAATTTTAATGCCTTTTCATATACTTTCGAAAAATCAGTATATACATCTTCTAATTTTAATATAATTTCTTGACTTGTTTTCATATTTTTAAAATTCAAAGTTTGTGTTTCTAGTTCGCTCTCACCTAAAGTCATAACAAAATGAGCATTCATACGATTAGCAGATTTAAATTGACCTTTTGGTTTACGATTTAAATAATCTCTTTCAATTGAATAACCTGCCTTACGCATTGATTGCACGAGTTTTAGTGTTTCAGTATTCGTTTCTTCACCAATACCAACAACATAAACATCTAAACTTTGTTCAACGGGTAATTTTGCATCTTCAGCTTCAAGAACTAATAATAATCTTTCAATCCCCAAGCCAAAACCAATCCCTGGTGTTTCAGGACCACCTAATTGCTCAACAAGGCCATTATATCGTCCACCAGCACAAATGGTCGTAAATTTCCCACCAAATGCTTTTGAATCAGACATAATTTCGAAAATGGTATGGTTATAATAATCAAGTCCACGAACCATTGTTGAATCAACTTCATATGGAATTTCCAATGCATCAAGTAACACTTTTACTTGGTTAAAATGAGCCTGTGACTCTTCACTAAGGTAATCTAGAATTGATGGTGCATTTTTAACAATTTCTTGATCACCTTTATCTTTACTATCCAAAACGCGTAGTGGATTTTTTTCTAAACGTGCTTTTGAATCATCACTTAATTGATCAGCGAAGGGACGTAAATATGCAACTAATGCGTCACGATAATTATCACGACTATCATTATCTCCCAAAGTATTAATAGCTAATTTTAAATTTGTTAATCCAAATTTTGATAAGAAATCAATTGCCATTGCCATAACTTCAACATCAAGTGTTGGATTATCAACCCCAAAGGCTTCAACTCCAATTTGATGAAATTGACGTAAGCGTCCAGATTGAGGTCTTTCATAACGAAACATTGGTCCAATATAATACGTTTTAAATGGCTTTTGAATTTCTGGGCCATAAAGTTTATTTTCAACATACGCTCTAACAACTCCAGCTGTTCCTTCAGGACGAAGTGTTATATGGCGGTCACCTTTATCTTTAAAATCATACATTTCTTTAGTTACAATATCAGAAGTATCACCTGAAGTTCTTGAAAAAACCTCAAAATGTTCAAAAAGTGGTGTTCTAATTTCATCATATTGGTAACTTGAGAATATATTTCTAGCGGTTTCTTCAATATATTGCCATTTTTTTGAATCTGCTGGGATTATATCTGCTGTTCCTTTGGGACGTTGAAATTTCATTATAAATCCTCCTATTTGTGGCATTATATACAAAAAAGCACCCTCATCTAAATACGACAAGGGTGCTTTTGCACGGTACCACCTTAATTTTTTACTAATAGCTTAACGCAACTTAAACGACATGTGATTTAACCACACGCACCTCAAAAGTGTCTTTCGGTTAGCAAAAATGGTGAATATTTCAGCAAATTATTCACTCTCTATACAATTTAACTAACCTAATTTCTTTTTCATCGGTTTTAATATTTTATTAATTATAAAGTTACTCGAGTAACTCTCTAAAGTCAAGTACAGCTTAACTTACAATATTATTAAATTTGATTCTTACTATTGAACAAATATTTGGTATACTAATATTTAGATTCAATATCTATAGTTAAAGGAGTACATAAATGTCAACAAATAGAAAACATGGATTCAGCATAAACTGGCCAAGAGTCATTTTATTAATCATCATTTTTTGTACCCTATGTTTAGGTATTGTAAAAACGACAACTTATTTAAAAGAAACCGTTGTTACATCTGACAATATTAATGTACGTACCGGACCAAGTACGTCAAATAAAGTGTTAGACACTCTTAAGAAAGGTGAGCGTATTACAATTATTCGAGAAAAAAATAATTGGTCATACGTAAGTTTGCCAAATACTAAAAAAGGTTGGGTAGCAAACTGGATTCTTTCTAAAAAAAATGCCAAAGTGACTAAATTATCTGAAGCAACGATTGTTTTAGATCCCGGACATGGCGGTAACGATTCAGGTGCACTTTCAATCAAAGATAAACAAGAAAAAATCTACACGCTTCAAATTGTAAAAAAAGTAGCTTATCTTCTTAAGAAACGTGGCGCCAATGTGATTTTAACACGAGACTCTGATTCGTATGTAGATTTAGCCCCACGCGCTAAACTTGCAGAATCAAATAATGCAGATGCATTTATTAGTTTCCATTTTGATTCATCGCCTAATGATGATGAAGCAACTGGTTTAACAAGTTACTACTATAATAAGACAGCTGATTTAGCACTTGCAAATTCAATAAATGCCGAATTAAACGATACCGGTCTTGATAATCGTGGAACGGAATTTGGCGATTTTCTTGTTCTAAGAGATAATACACAACCATCCGTCTTACTAGAATTAGGGTACATTAATACAAAATATGACTTTAAGTTAATCCAAAGTAGCAGCTTTCAAGAAAAAACAGCAAAATCAGTCGTTGAAGGTTTAACAAATTATATCCAAAATAAATAAGACAATGCTTAACTATCATTGTCTTATTTTTGTATTAAATCAATTAATTTCAATACACGCTTATCTGGTTTTTCAACTGTTGAAATCATTTGATCAAAATCAAATAAATATCCCTTCATACCTGCATTATGCCCTGCAGCAATATCCAACTCCCGATCACCAATCATTGCTGCTTTCTGGTAATCAACTGCATTTTTTTCTGCAAGATAATTAAGTGACGCTGGATTAGGTTTCCTTGGAAATTTTTGATCTGAAGTAACAAAATCTGAAAACAAATGAATAATATTTGTTTCCCTAAGCATATCAATTGCGCTTTGATCCCTATGGGTTAATAAAAAGTTTTGTCCACCATTATCAACCACCCATTTACAAACTTCTTTTGCACCAGGAAATAATTTTGCATTTTTTTGACTCTGTCTTTCTAAATCATCATAGCTTACCCTCAATTGTTCAACATCTAAATTCAAATTTGTTTCTTGATAAATTTGAATTGCTTGTCTAACAGATTTTTCTCGCATAATTTTATAAATTTCTGTTCTAGTCGCAATTACATTTTGTAAACGTAACGCTTCTTGAAATGCCTTAACCATCTCAGGATAAGTATCAAAAAGCGTCCCATCAAAGTCCCAAAAATAATTATTTATCATTTTATACCCTCCAAATATTCTTTACACCAAAAAGATGTATTAGAGTTGATTCTAATACATCCTTTATTTTTTCTCTGTATCAAAAATAATTGTTACTGGTCCATCATTTATAAGTTCAACATCCATATCTGCTCCAAATTGACCTGGTTTAACAATAGTTACTATTTCAGCCAATTTTTGATTAAATTCATCATAATGTTCCTCAGCTAAATTAGGTTCTTCAGAATCTGTAAAGCTTGGTCTATTCCCTTTTTTTGTTGACGCGTACAAAGTAAATTGTGAAACAGATAGAATTTCTCCATTTATTTCTTGAATACTTAAATTCATTTTTCCCATATCATCTTCAAATAATCTGGAATTAGAGATTTTTTTTACCATATAATCTATCTCAGTAGATGTATCACCCGTCTTAAATCCCACCAATAAAAGATATCCTACATTAATCTGATTTAATACCTGACCATTTACCGAAACACTAGCCTTTTTAACACGTTGAACAACAATTTTCACTTCTTTAGTACCTCCATTAGAAAATTAATGAATTTTCCTTTTAACAGCATAAACGTCTTCAACACTTTTCAAAGTTTCCATAATTCTTTCTAATTGAACAATATCTTTTACGCCAACTGAAACATCCATTGTCGCAATTTTATTATTATCAACACGGCCATTAACTGAGCTTAATTGCTTAGTTGTATTATTCAATGATTGTAAAATATCATTCAAAAGTCCAGAACGATTGTACCCTTGGATTTCCAAATCAGATTGATAATTAGATTTATCATCCATGGTTTTATCCCATTTAACACTAATAATTCTTTCCCCGGACTCTTCAGCTTTAATAACATTAGGACATTCAGTTCTATGAACTGAAACACCACGCCCCTTTGTAATATAACCAATAATGTCATCTCCTGGAATAGGATTACAGCAATGACTTAATCGAACAAGTAAGTTATCGACGCCATCAATTACAACACCACCATCATGGCTACTTTTACGATTTTTTTCAGATACGTCTGGTTTTTTCATTTCTTTATGTTCTTCAAGGATTGCCTTCTGCTCATTAACTTGTCGAACTTCTTCTTCTTTAGAGCGAATATCTTCCGTTAAAGCATTGGCGACACCTAACGTTGCTACCTCTCCAAATCCAATTGCAGCATACAAGTCATCTGATTCAGACAATTGTCTTTTATCCAAAAGCTGTTTCATATTTTCTTTTGTAATGACTTTTTTAGGATCAAATCCTAAATCAATTAATTGCATCGTCAATAAATCTTCACCTTTAGCTGCATTAGCAACACGATCTTGTAGTTTGAAGAAGTGTTTAATTTTATTTCTAGCTTTATTTGTATGCACCAAATTAACCCAATCACGGCTTGGTCCTATTGAACTTTTACTAGTTAAGATATCAACAATGTCTCCATTTTTGACTTGATAATCTAATGGCACAATCTTTCCGTTAACTTTTGCACCCGTTGTATGATGTCCAATTTCAGTATGAATACTGTAGGCCATATCAAGTGGTCCTGCACCTTTGGGTAATTCAAAAACATCACCTTTAGGTGTGAATACATAAACGCGGTCACCAAAGATATCGCCTTTAACACTTTCCATAAAAGCAGAAGCATCATCAGTCTCATCTTGTAATTCAATAATTTCTTTAAACCAATTTAATTTTGTACCCGCGTCATCTTGCTGAACTTTCTCTTTCACACCTTCTTTGTAAGCCCAATGTGCTGCTACACCAAATTCAGCTATTTCATGCATCTCTTTTGTTCTAATTTGAACTTCAAAAGGACGTCCCTCTGGTCCGACAACAGTCGTATGCAGAGACTGGTACAAGTTAGCCTTTGGAATCGCAATATAGTCTTTAAATCTTCCAGGCATTGGTTTCCATCTAGAATGTATTGCCCCAAGTACCGCATAACAATCTTTAATTGATCCAACAATTACTCTAACAGCTAGGAGGTCATAAATTTGAGAGAATTGTTTATGTTGGTCTTTCATCTTTTTATAGACAGAATACAAATGCTTTGGTCGCCCATAAATTTCGCTTGAAACTTTTAAATCACTAATGGAAACTTTTATTTCTTCAATAGCTCCAGAAATATAAGCCTCACGTTCTTCACGTTTAGAATTCATCAAATGAACAATTCGATAGTATTGTTGGGGGTTCAGATAACGTAATGAACTATCTTCTAATTCCCACTTAATCGTACTAATACCTAAACGGTCTGCCAATGGTGCATATATTTCTAACGTTTCATTTGCAATTCGTCGTTGCTTATCTGGACGTAAGTGTTTTAACGTCCGCATATTATGTAACCTATCTGCTAATTTCACAATAATAACACGTAAATCTTTAGACATCGCTAACAATAATTTACGATGATTTTCAGCTAATTGCTCTTGATGAGATTTATATTGAATTTGACCTAATTTTGTTACACCATCGACAATTACTTGCACATCTTTACCAAAAAGTTCGCCTACATCACCTAAAGTAACTGGTGTGTCTTCAACAACATCATGTAAAAATCCTGCACTAACAGTCTCCGGATCCATTTTTAATTCTGCAAGAATACCAGCAACTTGTATTGGGTGCATTATATATGGTTCGCCAGACTTACGATATTGATTCTTATGAACATAGGTAGCAAAATCACATGCTTTTTGTACAAATGCAACATGTTCTTCATTCATATAGCTTTCAACGATTTCCAAAACGTCTCTAGCACTCCACATTTCTTCTTTTGTCATATCTACACACCTCTTTTTATATAAAATAAAAATACGCGATTCCATAATGCAGTCCGCGTACTCATGTATTCATAAAGTATTTGTATTATTTTTTTGAAATTCCCCATGTTAATAATGATAAACAAAGATAAATAATTGCAAAAAAGATAGTGATACTTTGAAATAAATGGCACAACACACCTATTGCAAAAATAACTGGAAAGAAAAAGTTAAAAATCAAACTATGATCATTTCTACCAATAATAACACCAATAATGATAGAAAAAATGACATTTACTATAAATAAAGAAACACCAATTTTTATAACATCGTTTGCATTAACTAAGGTCAGTACCATCGGGACCACAATTCCGATGGCAATACTTACCGTTAAGTACCATGCAGCTGTTATGCTTAGAAAATTTTTCAAAAATATTTCCTCATTTCGTTTTCTCATGCCTTACTTAACTTAATTCACTAACAAATGAAAGGCTCGCTAATAAGTATAACGGAGCAGTCTCTGCACGTAAAATTCTAGGTCCTAAGCCTACCTTTTGATAACCAGCTGTAGCTAACTTATCAATTTCTGATTTTGAAATACCACCCTCTGAACCAAATACCGCAATCATATTTTGATTAGGTTCAATCAAATCAAATGATTTTTTTAGTTGGCTAACCTCACCTTGTTTAGCAGATTCTTCATATGCAACAATCTGAATATCATAAGATTGTTGAAATATCTCATCAATTTTTTTAGCGTATGAAATCGTTGGAATTTTAGTTCGATGTGCTTGTTCTGCAGCACCCTTAGCAATTTTTTTTAAACGTTCAATTTTTTTAGCCTGCTTTTTTTGATCCCATTTTGCAATAGAAAAATCACTATTAAAAAATATAAAATGGGCAGCCCCCATTTCTGTACCTTTTTGTACAATCCAGTCTGCCTTATCTTTTTTTGAAAGAGCCGACGCAATTGTTACTTCTACTGGCAACTCAACTAATGTTTCTACTGTCTTTTGATAATCAAAAGTAGCTGAACTTTCAGTAACCTGTTTCATCTTTGCAACAACAACCTCTGTTGATTGCTTAACGAGTTCAACTTGATCACCAACAGCCAAACGCATAACTTTAATTGCATGATGAAAATCCTCATCTGTTAAAATTAACTCATCAGATTTCAAAAAATATCTCTGCATCTTTACTACCTAACCTTCCAAATCCATTTTAACTGCAATAATTGAGAACCAGTCACCCATATTTAAAATCTGTTGTATTTCAAATCCACCAGTTACCAGTGACTCCTTGATTAAATCGACTTTATCTGCAATAATCCCAGATGTCACAAAATGGCCACCTGGATTTAAATTTCTTCTAGCTTGCGGAATTAACGGTACAATAATTTCGGACAAAATATTAGCCACAATTAAATCAACCTTATTATCAATACCATTTAGTAAATCATTAGCTGCTACATGTATCTGATTTGCAATTGGATTTAAGTTGAAATTTAATACGGCAGCATCTACTGCAATATCGTCCAAATCATACGCATCAATATGACCAACACCAAGATGTTTTGCAGCAATACTTAAAACACCTGAACCTGTTCCAACATCAATCATAGATTCATTTCCACGTATTACTTGCTCTAGTGCTACCAAAGCTAGCCGGGTTGTGGGATGTGTTCCTGTACCGAATGCTTTACCAGGGTCTAAACGTATCACTTTTTCATCAGGTTGGACCACCTGATATTTCTCCCAACTTGGTACTATTGTTAGGAATCGGGTAACTCTAACCGGATGGTAGTATTGTTGCCATTCCAATCCCCAACCTTGGTCATCCACTTCATTCAATTCAATCAGACCACGTCCCGGATTAAGTCCAAAATCAGCTAATTGATTAACCCTACTCTGTATAGTTGGCAATATTTCAGGAATAAAAATAGTTTCAGGGAAAAAGGCAGAAATCTTTGCTCCATCATTTTGGTGCTCAACTGATGTAAAATCGTTCCCGTCTAAATTATCCTGCATTAATTTTTCAAAATCTTTTGAATCATCAATTTGGACACCTTCAGCACCACTTTCAATTAAAATATTAGAAACCGCTTCTACAGCTTCACTACTTGTTGAGATACTTACTTCTGTCCATTTCAAATTGAAATCCTCCTAAAATTTTGGATAAATTAATCGCATACTTTTTTCTGTACTTTGTGCTTTTTGAATTTTTTCAAAATCGCTAGCTGACCAACTTAGTTCAAAGAATTCAGCATCATCATCATTCAAAAAATCTAACAAATCACTTTGACCATTGTCTAGTACAATTTGTAAATAGTTAATAAATGCTGCTGCCTCTGAGCGTTCCCAACCCGATTTCCCTTGAAAGGGTAATGTTGTTAAATACTCTTTTTCAACTTCCTTTGAGTCAAAACGTTCTTCATCATAGAGTAATATAGCATCCCCAAATGAAATAATGGGTAATTCTGAGTTAACACCTTCAATATCAAGAATTGCTTGTTGTGACTTATTCTCAGCATAAAATGTGAGATCTACTGTAAATGTATGATCCTTTTTCTGCCAATCTAATACAATATCACCATCAAAATCAATTTTTGGTAATTCCTTCTTTAAATAATCAAACAATGTTTCTTGTGCCATACTATCACCTCATATTTTAAATAAATTTAAATTACATCAAATTTTGTTTAGTTCTCAAAGTTTATTATAAAGCATTGCATTCATTCATGCATTAATTAAAGAGGAAAACGATAACAATTTATCGCTTTTTTTGGTAAACTAAGGTTATTAAAATATTGGGGAGGTTTTATTTATGGGAAGAAAGAAAATGATTTTGGATTTAGACACTGGTATTGACGATGCATTGGCTATTGCCTATGCTCTCGCTAGTACCGAAATTGATTTAATTGGTATTGTAGGTTCTTACGGTAACCTGCAAATGCTAGCTGGTGTTCAAAACAGTTTGAACTTACTTAATTTATTAGGTGAATCAAATATTCCAGTTTATCTCGGTGAGAAACATTCAATCACGACTCAATCTTTTGATACTTTAGAAATAAGCCAAGAAATACATGGTATGAACGGTTTAGGTGACATAAAAATCCCTAAATCAAGCCAACCATACGCCTCAGAATCTGGAATCGATTTTATTATCGATTCTGCACATGAATTTCAATCAGATTTAATTATTGTGCCTACTGGTCCATTAACGAACTTATCATTAGCCATAAAAAAAGATCCTAAAATTGAAACATTAATTGGTAAAGTCGTTTTAATGGGTGGTGCTTTAACAATCCCTGGAAATGTAACTGCCGTTGCTGAAGCAAATATTAATCAAGATCCAGAAGCCGCAAATGAAGTATTCCAAAGTAAATTGCCTATTACAATGGTAGGTCTAGACGTAACACTTAAAACACTTTTAACAAAAAAAGAAACAGAGCTATGGCGTGAAATTGACAGTCCATCAAGTCGAGCTTTCGCCGATATTGTTGATTACTATATTAACGCCTATGCAAACCTAAAAACAAATTTAGACGGCTGTGCTTTGCATGACCCCTTAGCTGTTGCCGTTGCTATAGATGCATCTTTAGTCACTACTTTACCTATCAATATGAAAGTTGACACAGAAGCGCCTTTTTCTGGACGTACAATCGGTGACGAGACACGCCTAAATTCAAATCAAGCAACAACGGTTGTCGCTGTTGCCGTTGAAACCGAAAGATTCTTATCGACTTTTATGACACGTTTATCAACTTTATTTTCAAAAAATTAAATTTAACGGAGTTTACTTATGCAATATCTCGGTCCATTCATTCTTTCCATTTGGTTTATTATGACCACTATTATTTATATTTCTACATTTACGAAAAAAAAACGTCGAAAATTTTCATATAAGTCACTTTTTTTTGGCTCGTTAGCCTGGGAAAAAAATAGTCGTAACTGGCTATTGATACTGGGACTTTTTTCGCTTATTAGTTTAAATCCTATTACAGATACATTTATCTTTTTGATGATACTTGGTGGTTACATTGCTGTTACCTCATGTTTAAACTTATTCTTACATCATGGTAATCGCCGTCAAACTATTCTAATCATTATTCTTTCCTTCTTTTTAATTTTAGCAGCATTCTATCCTTTATTATCAAATTTTAAATAAGTAAAGATAGTTGCTTTAAATTAACTCAAAGACGATAATGTAAGCGTTAACTGTAATTTTAATAAACTTTATTATTCATACTACTATTTATTCAAGGGAGATCACTATGCCACATATAATCGGTGTTGATATTGGAACAACAAGCACGAAAGCAGTTTTATACGATCTTAAAGGTACCGTAATTGAATACGCTAATATTGGTTACTCACTTTATCAAGAAGAAAATGGGATGGCTGAACAAGATCCTGATGAAATTTATGCTGCTGTAACAAAAGCAATCACTGAGGTCAATAAAAAAGCGAACTTACGCCCCACTGATTTAAAAGGCGTTTCATTTTCAGCTGCCATGCACAGTTTAATTCTACTTGATAAAAATCATAAACCGTTAACTAGATCGATTACTTGGGCTGATAACAGAGCTAGCAAGTGGAGTGATGATTTAAATGAATCAGGTGTTGGTCATGAAATTTATCTCAAAACTGGAACACCTATTCATCCTATGTCACCATTATCAAAACTAATTTGGTTAAAGAATGATAAACCAGATTTATTTAATCAGGCAGCCTATTTTGTTGGTATTAAAGATTATATTTTATATCAATTATTTGATCGACTTGTTATTGATCATTCTTTAGCGTCAGCTACAGGCTTATTCAATATTTTTAATTTAGATTGGGATAAGCAAGCATTATCTGTAACTGGTGTCACACCTGAACAGTTACCAGAACTAGTTGAAACAACGTACCAACTATCCGGACTAAATACTGAATTTTCTAAAATAACTGGTATCCAACGTGATGTTCCTTTTATTGTTGGTGCAAGTGATGGTGTTCTATCAAACCTTGGTGTTAATGCTATCGAACCGGGTGTTGCGGCTGTCACAATTGGTACGAGTGGTGCCGTTAGAATGGTTATCGATCACCCTGTTACAGATCCTAAAGGTAGACTATTCTGTTATGCGCTCGCCAAAAATAAATGGGTCATTGGTGGGCCAGTTAACAATGGCGGTATCGTCTTCCGCTGGTTGCGCGATGAGATATTTACACCCGAAAAAATTACTGCTGAACAAATGAAAATTGATCCCTATGAAGTCATCACTCAAATTGCAGAAAAGGTTCCTGCCGGTTCCGATGGACTCCTCTTCCACCCCTATCTTGGTGGCGAACGGGCACCACTCTGGGATGCTAATGCTAGAGGTTCATTCTTTGGTTTAACACGTCAACATACACGTGCGCATATGGCTCGAGCTGTACTTGAAGGGATCGTTTTCAATTTAGACATGGTCATGTTAGCACTAACTGAAATTGCTGGGAAACCCACTAGAATCCAAGCAACAGGTGGTTTTGCCCAATCATCTTTATGGCGACAATTATTAGCCGATATTTTTGAACAAGAAGTTACAATTCCTGAAAGTTTTGAAAGTTCTTGTCTTGGCGCAGCTGTCTTAGGAATGCAAAGTTTACATTTAATTGCTGATCTATCTGCTGTTGAAAATATGATTGGTTCCATGCATGTCCACCAACCACAAAAAGAAAACTTTGAAGTATATCGTGAGCTATTACCTATATTTGTTCGAGTAAGTAGGTCATTAAGCGCTGAATATAAAAATATTGCTGATTTCCAGCGGAAACATTATCATCAAATCTAGTTTCATTGGGGGAAAGTTACTATGCCACTTTTAATTGTTTTTATTGGGATTCTCTTTTTACTTTTATTAATCATTAAATTTAAATTAAATACATTTGTTTCATTAATTATCACATCATTTGTTGTTGCCATTGGATTAGGGATGCCTTTAGATAAAATCACGACTTCTATCGAAAATGGTATTGGTAGTCAATTAGGTCATTTATCCTTAGTCTTCGGTTTTGGTGCTATGCTAGGTAAACTGGTTGCTGATTCAGGTGGTGCTTATCGGATTGCGACTACTTTAATTAACCGATTTGGTCGAAAATGGATTCAATTAGCAGTCGTACTTGCATCATTCATTATTGGTATTGCATTATTTTTCGAAGTTGGTATTGTTTTATTGATCCCAATCGTTTTTGCGATTGCTACGGAATTAGGAATTTCAGTTTTATATCTTGGGATTCCCATGGCAGCTGCACTTTCAGTTACTCATGGCTTTTTACCACCTCACCCCGCCCCAACTGCAATTGCATCAGCACTAAATGCTAATGTAGGGATGGTTCTTATTTACGGATTACTATTAGCTATTCCGGTAACATTGATTGCCGGTCCACTTTTCGCTATGATTGCAAAAAAATATATTCCTTCGGCATTTAAGCAAAAAGGAAATTTAAGCGCATTAGGAACACAAAAAGAATTTAAACTTGAAGATACACCTAGTTTTGCAATGAGTACTTTGACATCTTTATTTCCCGTTGTAATTATGGCTATTTCAACAGTTTACGACATGATTATTAATAAAGGGATAACACCAAAGAACCCTAACTCTATAGATTCCTTTTTCATGTTCGTTGGGTCTCCTGGCGTTGCCATGCTGCTCTCCCTTCTGTTCGCTATCTATTCAATGGGTATTGCCCGAAAGATCCCAGTCAAAGATATTATGGCTTCTCTTGAAGTTGCCATTAAACAAATTGCAATGCTACTCTTAATCATTGGTGGTGGAGGTGCATTTAAGCAAGTTCTTGTTGATGGTGGTGTCGCAGATGTTATCTCAAGAATGTTTGAATCCTCATCGTTATCACCATTATTGTTAGGCTGGTTAATTGCTGCACTTCTTAGAATTTCTCTTGGTTCTGCAACAGTTGCTGCATTAACAGCTGCCGGTCTAGTCAGTGGTTTAATAGCTGGGTCAGGCGTTGATCCTGCATTAATGGTTATCGCCATTGGTTCAGGTAGTTTAATTGCATCTCACGTAAACGATGCTGGTTTCTGGATGATTAAAGAATATTTTGATCTAACCGTTAAAGAAACACTCGCAACGTGGACCGTTCTTGAAACAGTCGTCTCTGTTTCAGGGCTCGGTGGTGTTATGCTTATTAACTTATTCGTATAAATTAATAAAAGGCTAAGTTATTTTAGATAACTTAGCCTTTTATTATGTTGTTAAATTTAGACATGTGTTAAAATAGACACCATTCTAAATTGAAATTATTGGAGGCAATATTATGGATTCACTATCTGCTATCTTATTATTACTTGGTGGCGTGGTTATCGCAAATGTGATTGCTGTTAAGTTTCCAAAAGTTCCACAAGCTTTTTATCAAATTGGTATAGGATTAGCGCTTTCTTTATTACCAAATTTCCAACATTTCGAACTTAACCCAGAATTATTTTTTATGATAATCGTTGCACCTATTATTTTCAATGAAGCCCAAAATACATCTAGAAGAGCATTAGCTAGAAATATTTTAACGACGCTTTCATTAGCCATCATTTTAGTTGGTGCAACAATAATTGTCACTGGGTTTTTAGTTCACTCAGTCTTACCTGATTTATCACTTGCCTTAGCATTTGCGTTAGCAGCGATTGTCACACCCACAGATACAGTAGCAGTATCTTCAGTGACAAAAAATTTACCGATTCCTGAGTCAATGATGAATATATTGGAAAATGAATCCTTGTTTAATGATGCATCTGGTATTGTTGGTCTTAGTTTAGCATTAACTGCTTTCTCTTCAGGTACTTTTTCTATGAACGAAGGTCTAAGTGCTTTTAGCACATCATTTTTTGGTGGACTCTTAATTGGTGCATTTTTAGGATTAGTATTCGTTAAAATAAGGTTAACGTTACTAAATTGGCACATCGAAGATACAGCAATTATGATTCCAATTGAAATAATAACTCCTTTTTTAATTTATTTTATATCTGAAGAATTAGGTTGTTCAGGTATTTTAGCAGTCGTTGCTGCCGGTTTAATTCATGGTGTTCAAAAAGATCGTTTACGGTTATCTTCAACTAAATTACAATTTATATCAAGTAGTATTTGGAAAGTACTTACAGATGCTTTAAATGGGTTTGTTTTTGTAGTTCTAGGTTTAACATTGCCTACTGTTACCTCGGATTTATTAAAAAGCTCAGGATTTAATTCACTAATTTTACTTGTTATTAGTATTGGTATTTACTTTATTATGACACTAATGCGTTTTCTATGGTCCCACTTCCTATTAAAAAATTTATCAACAAAAGACGATTTTACATTTGCCCTAAGTGGAATTCACGGAACAATTACACTATCCATGGCATACTCATTACCATTAGTAACTGTTTCAGGAATTGAATTCCCTATGAGAAATGAAATCATTTTTATAGCTGCATTAGTTATATTAATTAGCATGTTAGTTCCTACTTTCCTACTACCGCACTTAATTACCAAAAAGAATGAGATTACTATTTTAGAAAATATTGGTGAAATTCGTTCTAAGATGGTTATTTACACTGTTGAACAACTTAATGTCACAAATATTCCTAGTCCAGAAAGACAAACAGTAATTGAAACGCTATATAACCAACAAAATTTTTTAAAACGGCCTAAAAAGAGTGATTTTTATGACCTATTAGAAAAAACACAAGAAATTGAAGAAAATATTTTGCATGAATTATTATCGAGTGGTCAGGTTTCTGAAAAAACTGGTTCTTGGTACGAAAAGTATCTTGCTACAACTTATCAATCAACCCGTGGATTTTCACTTAAACATCTCATAATACACTTGAAATTCTATTCACTTCATTTATTTAAACATTTTGCTATTAAGAAAGGCGAAAAAGCGCTATCTCAGGTTACTGAAAATCAAAAAAATACTTTCAAAAAATATTATAATAATACAAAAGATGACTTTATTTTAATGGAGGAATCTAGTTATCAGGCAGCAATTACTTATTTAACCTCTATTACCACTGTTGACAATTCAATGGCCGTTACTCTGGTTAGACAATTTTTATCAGTTAGACACAGAAGAATGTTTTCAAATGAGACTGAACTTATCTTACAAAATAATATTTTTATAAATGCCTTTCAATTAGAATATAATTTTGTTCAACTTCAATTAGAACAAAAATTAATCACCCCTGCAACGGCAAATCTGTTAAGAGAACAAATTTCATACGATGAGATGGTTTACATGCAAAATAATGAAGCATACTTATCATAAAAAAAACGACAACCAGACTTTTCCGGTTGTCGTTTTTACTTATTTTTTCTTAGATTCTTCATCTTCATCAATTTTCAAGACTGCCATAAATGCTTCTTGTGGAATCTCAACATTACCAACTTGTTTCATTCGTTTCTTACCAGCTTTTTGTTTTTCCAAAAGTTTCATACGGCGTGTTCGATCTCCACCATACAATTTAGCTGTAACATCCTTACGGTATGCTTTAATATTTGTTCTTGCAATAATTTTTTGTCCAGCAGCAGCTTGAACTGGAATTTCAAACATTTGGCGCGGAATTAATGATCTTAATTTATTGACGATACCTTTTCCACGTTCAAAAGAAAAATCACGATGAACAATAAAACTCAATGCATCAACTGCTTCACCATTCAACAAGATATCAACTTTAATTAAATCACTTGGACGGTAACCCTCTTCTTCATAATCCAGGGATGCATATCCACGTGTATTAGATTTTAATTTATCAAAGAAATCAAAGATAATTTCTGATAAAGGCATATGATAAATAATATTTACACGGAATTCATCTAAGTAATCCATCGTCTCAAAAACACCACGTTTTTTTTGACAAAGTTCCATGACTGCTCCAACATATTCATTAGGTACCATAATACTTGCTTTCACATAAGGTTCGTTAATTTGCTTAATTGATGATGGTTCTGGCATTTCAGAAGGGTTAGAAACAATTATTTTCTCACCATCAGTTAAATCAACATGATAAATTACAGATGGTGCCGTTGTAATCAAATCTAACCCAGATTCACGTTCTAACCGCTCTTGGACAACATCCATGTGTAATAACCCTAAAAATCCACAACGGAACCCAAATCCTAGTGCTTGTGACGTTTCTGGTTCAAATTGTAAAGCAGCATCATTTAATTGTAATCTTTCAAGTGCCTCACGTAATTCATTATATTTTGAATTATCTACGGGATATAACCCACAATAAACCATAGGATTAATTGCACGGTAACCATCTAGTGCTTCAGTTGCTGGATTGTCAGCTGAAGTTACTGTATCACCAACTCGTGTATCTCGAATATCTTTAATTGCCGCTGTAACATACCCAACATCTCCGGCCATTAAAAAATCACGATTAACTGCTTTGGGTGACATAACCCCAACTTCAGTCACTTCATATTTTTTCTTACTATTCATTAATTCAATTGTGTCGCCAGGTTTTACAACACCGTCAACCACCCGAATACTCAAAACAACGCCACGGTAACTATCATAGATTGAATCAAAAATTAAAGCTTTCAATGGTTTTTTTAAATCACCATTTGGTGCAGGAATTTTCGTTACAATCTGTTCCAGCATCTCTTCAATACCAATACCATTTTTAGCACTTGCCAGAACGGCATCAGAGGCATCTAATCCGATAACATCTTCAATTTCTTTTTTTACCATTTCAACATTAGCAGATGGTAAGTCAATTTTATTAATAACTGGTAAAATCTCCAAATCATCATCAATCGCTAAATAAACGTTTGCGAGTGTCTGTGCCTCAACACCTTGAGCAGCGTCTACAACAAGTACAGCACCTTCACAAGCCGCCAAACTCCTTGAAACTTCATAAGTGAAATCAACATGTCCTGGTGTATCAATTAAATGAAAGATATATGTTTCACCATCTTTAGCAAGATAATGTAATTCAACCGCATTTAATTTAATTGTAATTCCACGTTCTCGTTCAAGATCCATCGAATCGAGTAATTGATTTTGCATCTCACGTTTAGTAACTGTATCAGTCATCTCGAGGATACGATCCGCAAGTGTGGATTTTCCATGATCAATATGTGCTACAATCGAAAAGTTTCGAATATGTTTTTGTCTATCTTGCATTTCTTCAAAATCCATTAATAGCGTCCTACTTTCTTGTTTCTATCTCTTCTGATTATAACAATCAACGCTACTAAACACAATTACAGTTCGCATACAAAAAAATAGAATCATCTTAGAAGACGATTCTATTTTTAACTTTATTTCTTATTTTTAAATTGATCTTTTAACTTATCAAATAAATTACCTTCGCCAACAACGTTTTTACCGCTAGCTGTAGCAAATTCTTTCAAAGCATCTTTTTGTTCTTTTTTAAGATTACGAGGTGTTTCAATATTAACCGTCACTTCTTGATCACCATTACCCTTACCATGTAATTTAGGCGCACCCTTATCACGTAATCTGAAAGTCGTTCCAGTCTGTGTTCCAGCGGGAATCTTCATTTTTACATCTCCATGAACGGTTGGAACCGTTACTTCGTCGCCCAATGCAGCTTGGACAAAGCTAATTGGAACATCAATGTAAATATCAGGACCTTCACGGTCAAATGTGCCACTAGCCTGAACTCTAAAGATAATGTATAAATCTCCATAAGGTCCACTATTTTCACCAGATTCACCTTGTCCTTGAAGACGCATCTGTTGACCATCTTCAACACCAGCAGGAACAGTTACTTTAACTTCATGTCTTTCATCAATATGGCCTGATCCATGACATGTATCACATTTTTCTTTAATCTCTTTACCTGTACCATGACAAATATCACATTCTTGTTCAGTCATCATGTTTCCAAGTGGCGTACGACGCTCAACTTGGATAGTACCTCGACCACCACATTTATGACATGTAATTGGAGAAGTTCCAGGTTTTGCTCCAGAACCAGAACAAGTAGCACATAGACTTTTACGATTGTATTTAATTGTTGATTCTTTACCAAAAACACCTTCATTAAATGTCAATGTCATCTCGTATTGCAAATCACGACCTGCTCGTGGAGCGGTTGGATCTTGGGAAGCACCACCACCGCCGAAAAATGAACTGAAAATATCTTCAAATCCACCGCCGCCAAATCCACCTTGTTGTCCTTGACCACCAAATCCTCGGTAAGCACCACCTTGAGACCCAGCTGAACCATATTGATCGTATTCAGCTTTCTTTTGTGGATCACCAACTGTTTCATATGCTTCAGTGATTTCTTTAAATTTATCTTCGGCACCAGCATCCTTATTAATATCCGGATGATATTGTTTAGATAACTTACGATACGCTTTTTTTATTTCTTCAGGTGACGAATCTTTAGTCACACCAAGTACATTATATGGATCTTTGTTCTCTGCCATTCCGTACCTCCGAATAACCTTTTTGGTTTTTATTGCTCTAAATAGGATAACATGTCTAACATGAAATAAAAAGCCAAAGTCCCAAAGGCCTTTGACTTTCTATCACACTCAAAATTTAGTAAAGATTACTTCTTATCTTCAGGGTTAACTTCTTCGAAGTCACCATCGACAGTTTCATCTTTAGGGTCTTTAGCCGTGCCTTCAGCACCAGCTTCACCTTGAGCTTCTTGTGCTTGTTGATACAATTTAACAGTTAAGTCTTGAACAATTTTATTCAATTCATCTTTCTTAACTTTCATATCTTCAACATTGTTATCTTCTTGAGCTTTCTTCAAAGCATCACGAGCATCTTCAGCAGATTTAATTTCTTCTTCAGTTACTTTACCTTTTAATTCTTCCAAAGTTTTATCAACTGAGAATAATAATTGATCAACTTCATTCTTCAAATCAACTTCTTCTTTACGTGCCTTATCTGCTTCTTCGTTTTCTTTAGCTTCATTAACCATGCGTTCGATTTCGTCTTCTGCAAGACCACCTGAACTCTTGATTGTAATTTTTTGTTCTTTGTTTGTGCCTAAATCTTTAGCAGAAACGTTAACAATACCATTTTTATCAATATCAAATTTAACTTCAATTTGAGGGATTCCACGAGGTGCAGCAGGAATATCATTTAATTGGAAACGGCCTAATGTTTTATTATCAGTAGCCATTGGACGTTCACCTTGTAAGACATGGATATCAACGGCAGGTTGGTTATCTGCAGCTGTTGAGAACGTTTGTGACTTGCTTGTTGGGATCGTTGTATTACGATCAATTAACTTAGTAAAGACGCTACCCATTGTTTCAATACCCAATGAAAGTGGTGTTACATCAAGTAAAACAACATCCTTAACATCACCAGTAATGACACCACCTTGAATTGCAGCACCAAGTGCAACAGCTTCATCAGGGTTAACTGATTGGTTAGGTTTGTGATCTGTTTCTTTTTCAACTAATGCTTGAACAGCAGGAATACGTGTTGAACCACCAACCAAGATAACTTGATCAATATCAGCATTTGTTAATCCAGCATCTTTTAAAGCATTTTGAACTGGAATACGTGTACGTTCAACTAAGTCTTGTGTAAGATTATCAAATTTTGCACGTGATAATGTTGCTTCTAAATGTAAAGGTCCAGCAGCACCGGCTGTAATAAATGGTAAGCTAATTTGTGCACTAGTAACACCAGATACATCTTTTTTAGCTTTTTCAGCAGCATCTTTAAGACGTTGCATTGCCATTTTATCTTTTGATAAGTCAATACCATTTTCTTTTTTGAAGGTCTCAACTAACCAGTCCATGATTTTTTGATCAAAATCATCTCCACCAAGTTTAGTATCACCGTTTGTTGATAGTACTTCAAAGACACCATCACCTAATTCAAGGATAGAAACATCAAATGTACCACCACCTAAATCGAATACAAGGATTTTTTCATCTTTTTCAGTATTTTCAAGACCATATGCTAAAGCAGCAGCAGTAGGTTCGTTAACAATACGTTCAACTTCTAAACCGGCAATTTTACCAGCATCTTTTGTAGCTTGACGTTGTGAATCGTTAAAGTAAGCAGGAACTGTAATAACAGCTTGTGTTACTGATTCGCCTAAGTAAGCTTCAGAATATTCTTTGATGTATTGTAAAATCATAGCAGAAACTTCTTGTGGTGTGTATGATTTTCCTTGAATATCTACTTTGTAGCCTTCTTCTCCCATGTGACGTTTAATTGATGCAACAGTATCAGGGTTTGTGATTGCTTGGCGTTTAGCAACTTCACCAACTTGAGTTTCGCCATCTTTAAATGAAACAACAGATGGTGTTGTACGATTTCCTTCTGGGTTTGTAATAATTTTTGCTTCTTTACCTTCTAACACAGCAACAGCTGAGTTAGTTGTTCCTAAATCAATTCCTATAATTTTTGCCATAATTTATCTACCTCTTCTTATATTATTATTGAGCGACAACGACCATTGCTGGACGTAACACTCTATCTTTTAATTTATATCCTTTTTGAAGGACTTGAACAATTGTATCTGCTTTTTGATCATCAGAAGCTGGAACTGTTTGAACTGCTTGGTGAACATTTGGATCAAAAGTAACGTCATCAGTTGCAATTTCTATAACGTCATTATTAGTTAATGCTTTTTGTGCATCTTTATAAACTAATTCAATACCTTTTTTAAGTTGTTCGCCACTCTCAGTGTCAACCTCAATTGCCAATGCTCGTTCCAAATTATCGATAACTGGTAGAACATCTTTAGCTAATGATTGCCCGCTATACTTTAAGAGTTGTTCTTGTTCTTTCTTAAAGCGTGTATTCATATTTGCCATTTCGGCTTCTGCTCGTAAATATTTATCTTCCATTGTGTCTAAACTAGCTTGTAACTCAACTAATTTATCTGCATCAGAAGGCTTTTTACTAAATTTTTCTTTTACTTTATCAGTAACAGAACTTTTTTTCTCATTTTGATTAGTTGCTTCACTAGACTGATGTTGCTCTTGTGTAACATCTTCTTCAACTAAATCTTCTTTGGCATCTTTAACCACACACAACACCCCTTTTCTTATTTATCAAATTGTTGATAATAATCTAACAATTTTTTAGCAAGCTCATCACTAAATGCATCTAATAAACCAATCATTTTTGAATATGGCATATTTGTAGGACCCAATAATGCGATAACCCCTTGACCATGGTCACTAACATCATAACTAGCTGATATAAGACTATAGTTATCAAGTAATTGGTTCGTTAATTCCTCACCAATTTTAATTTGAATAGGTTTACCTTGAATTCCAATTAATTCACCAATATTCTTGTTATTTGATGTGTCTACTAAATCATATAATGATTTTAATTCATCCACGTTACTATCGGTAGCAAAATCTAATATATTAGATTTACCGCCAACAAAAACTTGTTCACGTGCTGCCTGCTTTAAAATATTACCAAAAATATCTAAAATACCAGCTGGCCTACGCATATAATTAACCAACATAACTGGGATACTTGTTCTTAACTTCTTAGAAATTTCAGCTAATGACAACCCAATTAATTGGTCATTCAACAACCTTGTTACGGCTTCTAAATCTGATCCGTTAATCGATTTAGGAATACTGAATGTCTGATTCTCAACAACGCCACTACTCATCACAAGAATAGCCATAATTCGATGATTTCCTAATGGTACTAATCGAAAACCTTCGAGACGACTTTCCATTGTTTCAGGTCGTAAAGAAATCGCTGTATAATTTGTTAAGTCCGAAAGAATCTTAGTTGATTCTGCAAATATTTCATCAATCTTTTGAAAATGAACACCAAGAGAATTTTGAATATTCGCTAATTCCGCTGCTGGAACAACGCCGGGTTTAACAATGTGATCAACATAATATCGATAACCTAAAAATGAAGGAATTCTACCAGAAGAAGAATGTGTTTTTTTAATTAACCCATTATTTTCCAATGTCACCATTTCATTTCTGATAGTTGCTGAACTTACATGCATTGGTAAAAAATCAACGACCGATTTAGAACCAACAGGTTGACCAACCTCTGTATATACTCTGACAATTGCTTCTAACACTAACATTTGTCTTTCTGTTAGCATGATCAATCACCTCTTTTTAGCACTTAACACAATGGAGTGCTAAGACAACTATTAATATACTAAATGTTGAGATTATTGTCAAGGAATGCACTCACTTTTTTAAAGAAAATGGCTGACTAAATATATCCTATTTAGTCAGCCATTAAACCAATACTTATATGTGTTGGTCAAAATAAGTATTAGTATTTTTTTTATCTTTATTTAATTGCGTAATTAATCCAGGAATACCTTCAAATTTAACTTCACTTCTCAAATATGCTAACCATTGAACCGTAACAATTTGGCCATAAATCATCTCGTTGAAATCAAATAAATTTATTTCGACCGTTAATTCACGATTTTTTCCAAACGTTACGTTGTAGCCAATAGATGCCATCCCACGATACCAGACATCACCAACCTGAACGCTAGTCACATATATTCCGGGTCCCGGAATTCGAATGTGTTCATTGAATTCTAAATTTAATGTTGGAAAGCCAAGTTCTCTACCTCTAGCTTCACCGTGAACAACTTTACCAAGTGTTTCATATTTATAGCCCAATAACTTATTAACATCGCTAATATGTCCGTTATCAATTTCCATTCTAATTCGAGATGAACTTATCTTTTGATGATTCGTCGCTAATTCAGGCACAGTAATAATTTCAAATTTTTGATTAGCATATAAAGGTAGTGTATCCATATTTGCGATATCTTTTTTACCATACGTATAATCAAATCCTGCAACTACTACCTTTACATGCAATGCAACCATATATTTATCGACAAAATCTTGTGGTTCCATTTTTGCTAAACTATTATTTAGCGTTAAAATATAAAAAATATCAACGCCTAATTGCTTCATTAATAATATTTTTTTTTCCATAGACGTTAAATATTTTACACTTTGTTCGGGTGCTTTTTGAAATTGTACTGACGGATGCTTATCAAATGTCATTACTGCAAGTTTAATATTTTTTTCGTTAGCTTTTTGCTTAGCTTCTTGTATTACTTTTTGATGTCCTAAATGAACACCGTCAAAAAAACCCATAGCAAGTGAAATAGAATCATTACTAATTTCGTTAGGGTTATACGGTTCAGTTAAATAAATAACTTTCATGTTCCAATATCTTCCTTTATCCTAAATCAAACATTGTCTCAGACTGATAACGATTTTTTTCACTATTCAATCTGTATAAACATCTAATTTTATTTTCATAAACTAGAGAAACTGTTGGCTCATTATTAAACGAATCAACTGCTAAAAATCCACCATTTTGGACAATAAGCCACTGTTCAGTTGTTAATTCATACCTTTTAAATGATGTTAGCGCTGTATCAATTGGATATAACAACGATTCTAACGTCCCATTGACTTTAGCCTCATTTAATTGGTCCAGGGTAAACGCCTTATCAATTCTAAAACCGCCGCTTTCCAGTCTAGTCAGGTCGGACATAACTGCAGGTACACCTAATTTTTTACCGAGATCAACAGCTAGCGTCCTAACATAGGTCCCTTTTCCACATGCAACTTCAAAATAAATTTTTTGTCTTTTATTTTCTAAATCATATTCTGTAGCTTTCGTTTGAATAAATGAAGTCACCGTTATTTGTCTTTCTGGACGTTCCACTGTTTCACCTTTACGAGCGTAATCATATAAGCGACGTCCGTTTACTTTAACAGCTGAGAACATTGGTGGAATTTGAATCATTGTACCTGTCATCTGGTTCATAACATCATCAATTTCTTCCGATGTGAAAGGATCTATAATCTCTTTTTCTTCGATTATTTCGCCATCTAAATCTTCAGTTTCTGTAGAGAAACCAAGTGTTATTTCACCCGCATATACTTTGCCAGAATTCATCAAATAGTTTACTGTTTTTGTCGCTTTACCAATACAAATCGGTAGAACACCATCAACATTTGGATCAAGAGTACCTGAATGACCAACTTTTTTGGTTTGAAAAATGCCACGACACTTAAAAACACAATCATGACTGGTCATACCACGTTCTTTGAATAGTGGAATAATTCCGTCCATTGTCTTACCTCCGTTAATATACTTTTAACAGTATATCATAATCAGTAAAACAAGGGATATCGATTCTAATTTTTATAAATATTGAAATTTCTATTTAAGAGATAACTATCTATCATCATTCCTAAATACCTATTTACCAACAGTTTTAGCTACGTTATTATTCACAAAACTTCCCATAAACATCATAATTTTTTATTCTTTCCATAACGTTATCCATTTCTTTTTGTAGTGCAGGCCGATTTTTATATTTCTTTTTCAAACCCTCACAAAGAGATATTGCTACTTCCTCATCTCCAAAGTTATTATACCGTAAAATATAATCGCCAATATTTTGATAGTCTTTTCTATTTTTAGCTTTAACTATTAAATCTTTAACTATGCTTTCAAACATCATGTTAGCTTCTTTGGGATATAGTGGGTAAATATATTTTCCATAATTCATAAATAAATTCAGATTTTTTTTAATTAATTGTAGCAAAATGGTAGCTTCGTTTTCATCTGCTAATATCTGTGCAAGTTGCCAATTATCAAGTGTTTTAGAAATGTTTTTCAGAATATCAGGGTATTCAGCTTTCCAAAATCCATTATCAACTAAAAGCTTTTTTAATTTTTTATAATCGGAATCATTGCCTTTATATAATGCCTGTTTTAAATACTCAATTCTTTTTTGAACTTGATTTGTCTCCTCATAGATAGTATCTAGTCGAGTATACCAAGGTTGTAAATATTGAATATTTTTATCATTATCTGTAATTAATTTTTTTAGTACTAATTTTTCTGCAACTTCATAGTCTTTTCTTGAAACAGCTAACTCAACTTTAAACATTCTAACATCATCAATATCTAAATTATTATTAATAATTTCTTCTGCTTCTTTAATTTTATTTACTTGGAAGAACAATTTAATTTTAAATAATAAATATTTACTTTTCCTATCTTGTTGTGTATATTCATCAAATCTTGTACTAATTTTATCGGCAATTTTCAATACTTTATCCGTATTTTTTGTATTTAGCAAAGGAAGAATGAGACTGAGTAAATCAAAATCACTCACCGCCCATTCATTCCAAAAATTTTTTTTAGCATATCGAATAACATTCGTAACAATTAATTTTTTCTTTTCATCTGCCCCATCTTTAACAGACAGTTTTTCTACATAAATCCGTATTTTAGAAAGTATACTCTCTTGCTCAATCATAAACCCTAATTCTGTATACTCACTGACCTTTACTAATTGTTCTAATAAATCTAATAATATTAACATAGGTGCTTTTAAATAATTTTGACTAAATCTCACGTCACAAATAGAGAGCAGATTATCGACTACTTCACTAATATTGTCGTATCCTCTCCACGAAACATACCCTTGTTTCCTATTTTCATAAATAATTTCTCGAATTCGTTCCTTTGCATCTTCTATTTCTTCTTCTTCATCCAAAAATCCCAAATCAGCTAATATATCATTCTTTATTTCGTATTTATTCTCAGTATATTTTGTTAGTAATCGAATTAATACTTCTTTTGACTGTGAAGTTAATAATTCTTTATATTGCTCTGAATTCAAATTAGTACCTCTTTCTAATATATATTTTGAAAATTAAATTAATTTTTTAAAGGAAATTACCACACTATCTAATGATTGTTGAATAGTGGTATAAGAAAAATTCATAATTCTTCAAATGAATTAGTATTCAACTACACCATATAATCAAAGATATGAGATACCAATACTTACAACTAATTTTACTTGATTACTATTAAAAATAAAAGATATGATTATATTATAAGATAATATCTCCATTGATGAGGAGAAAAAAAGGCCTAATCACTAAGGATTAGGACCTTCATAAAGTTATCCATCAACAACAGTTTAAATAGAGCAACAAACGGTATCAGGATTTTTATTTTAATATTCAGAATCTATCTTTTTAAGTAATTGATCAATTTTATCACCATATTGAACTGACTCATCTCTTACAAAAACCAATTCTGGTGTTTTATAAATTGATAATCTTGATCCAAGTTCACCACGAATTAATCCAGAAGCTTTTTCCAAACCACGTTGTGTTTTTTGTGCATCTGATGCCATATTTGACAATATACTATAGTAAATTGTCGCCTGTTGTAAATCACCAGTTACATTAACTCCCGTAATTGTGACACCTTCAACTCGAGGATCTCTCACTCGTTTTAAAAGAATATCATTAACTTCTTTTTGAATTTCTTGTGATAAACGACCTACACGGTAATGTTGTGTCATTTTATATCCTCCTATAGTTGTTATGAATTATTTAACTGGAACTTCTTCCATAACGTAGGCTTCAATTTGGTCGCCTTCTCTAATGTCATTGTATTTTTCAATCATGACACCACATTCGAAACCTTGTTTAACAATTTTAGCGTCATCTTTAAAGCGTTTCAAGCTTGCTAATTTACCTTCATAAATAACAATACCATCACGAATTAAACGAACGCCGCTATCTCTTTCGATGTAACCTTCAGTGACGTAAGCACCACCAATTGTTCCAACTTTTGTAACTTTATATGTTTCACGAATTTCAACTTGTCCAGTTATTTTTTCTTCAAAGACTGGTTCAAGCATTCCCTTCATAGCCGTTTCAATTTCTTCAATTGCGTTATAAATAACACGATGTAAGCGAATATCAACTTCGTCAGATTGTGCTTGAAGTTTAGCTTGAGGTGTTGGACGAACATTAAATCCTATAATGATAGCATTACTTGCTTCTGCCAAAGTAACATCACTTTCAGTAATTGCACCAGCTGCTTGATGAATGATATTAACTCGAACACCTTCAACATCAATCTTCTTCAAACTTCCTGCAAGAGCTTCAACTGAACCTTGAACATCTGCTTTAATAATAACAGCAACTTCTTTTAATTCGCCTTCTTTAAGTGAATCAAACAAGTTATCAAGTGTTACATGCGTAACATTTCCACGTTCTTTTGTTAAAGCACGTTTAGCACGTTCTTCACCAGCTGCACGAGCAGTTTTTTCATCATCAAAGACAACGAAACGATCGCCAGCACCTGGAACATCATTCAAACCAGTAATTTCTACTGGTGTAGCAGGTTTAGCTTTATTAACTTGACGGCCTTTATCATTTGTCATAGTACGGACACGTCCGAAACTATTACCAACAACAATTGGATCACCAACTTTTAACGTACCTTGTTGAACAAGTAATGAAGCAACTGTTCCACGGCCTTTATCAAGACGAGCTTCAATAACAGATCCAATACCCTTTTGTTTTGGATTTGCTTGTAATTCAAGAACTTCGGCTTCAAGTAAAATCATTTCTAATAATTCATCAAGGTTTGTGCCTGTTTTCGCTGAAATTTCAACGAAAATAGTATCACCACCCCAACTTTCAGGAATTAATTCATATTCAGCCAATTGTTCTGTAACATGAGCAGGATTAGCACCGGGCTTATCCATTTTATTAACAGCAACAATAATAGGTACATTGGCTGCTTTAGAATGATTAATTGCTTCAATTGTTTGAGGCATAACCCCATCATCAGCAGCAACAACTAAAACAGTGATATCAGTAATATCGGCACCACGAGCACGCATATTTGTAAATGCAGCATGTCCAGGTGTATCTAAGAATGTAATTGTTTTATTATCATGTTTTACTTGGTAAGCACCAATATGTTGTGTAATACCACCAGCTTCACCATCAGTAACATGTGTATGACGTAATTTATCAAGTAAGGTTGTCTTACCATGATCAACATGTCCCATGATTGTAACAACTGGTGGTCTTGAAACAAGATTATCTTCATTTTTAATTTCTGCATCAAACATTTTATCAATATCAGCAACATCTACATCGATTTTAGCTTCTGATTTAATACCATATTCTGCTGCTAAAATTTCAATTGTATCTGTATCGAGTGTTTGATTTTGGTTAACCATTACGCCTAACATAAATAATTTTTTAATAATTTCTGCTGGTTCACGATGAATCTTTTTAGCAATTTCAGCAACATTAGTTGCAGCATTGTAATATAAGATTTCTGGTAATGGTTTATCTTTTCTGGGTGATACAGGTGGTTTTGGTGTCGTTGAACGACGGTTTTTCTTATTTCTGTTACGTTTGTTATAAGGATTATTCCCATAACGGTTATTATTATTAAATCTCGAACGTCCTTGCTGATTAGCATTACCATTATTAGCAGTTCTAGCACTTGATTGTGTACTATTTTGAGGACGATTTGCTGGCTTTTCATTTGTTGTCTTTGGTGCAGCGTTAGTTGTTCTTGCTACTGGTTTTGAAGCTACCTGCGATGATTTTTGAGCAACAGGTTTACTATTCGTTGTTTTAGCAGGTTGTGCTGGTTTCTTTGCAACAGGTTTTGCTACTGGTTTTTTCGGTGTTGCATTAGATACAGTTTTTTCAACCATTTTCTTTGCAGCAACTACTTTAGCAGCGCCCTTTTTAAATTTATCGCGAATCTGACGTTCTTCATTATCACCAATAGTTGACATATGATTTTTAACATCAAAACCTTTTGTCGTTGCAAAATCAATAATATCTTTAGTATTTAATTCTAGCTCTTTAGCTAATTCATAAATTCTTTTTTTTCCCATATTTGCATGCTCCTTCTATATATCCATTAAGTCACACATCCTTCTGCTAAAACCTTTATCGGTAATAGCATACACTGTGCGCTGTTGTCCAACGGCCTCACTTAAACTGGCTTTTGAAAATCCAACATATAATTTAACATTATAGCTGTTGCACTTATCTGTTACTTTTTTTAAAGTCGCTTGTCCACAATCTTCAGAAAGAATAACCAATTTAGCTTTATTCTTCCTGACAGCATTCAATACTAGTCCTTCACCAGTCACCAACATACCTGCGCGTCTGGTCAAGCCTAGCATTTGTAAGAATTTTTGACTATTTTTCATCTTTAAATAATTCTCGTCTAGCTACCTGATGGTCAACATATTCGACAAGTTCTTCATAAAATGATTCGTCAATCTTAATACCGAATGCTTTATTGAATGTTCTTTCTTTTTGAGCCTGCTTCGCCACATCTACATCAAGAAAAATATATGCGCCACGCCCTGGTTTCTTACCTGTTGGATCTAAAGATACTTCATTTTCTTTATTCTTAACAACACGAACAAGTTCTTTTTTAGGTTTCATTTCACCCGTAACGATATCTTTACGCATTGGAATTTTACGATTAATCACTTTAATTTGCCTCCAAATCAATTACCGATCAGTTTTAATCGGCTTATTTGTTTGTTTCAGAAACTTCTTTTTCTTCACTACTGTTAACCATATCAGATTCAGATTTAATATCAATTTTAAACGTTGTTAATTTTGCAGCTAATCGTGCATTTTGACCTTTTTTACCAATTGCTAATGACAATTGGTGATCTGGCACAACTACAGTACAAGCATGATCATTTTCTGGATTAAAGACAACATTGACAACTTCTGCAGGATTCAAAGCATTAGCAATGTATTTTGCAGGATCTTCATTCCATTCAACAATATCCATATTTTCGCCTTTTAATTCATTAACAATAGTTTGTACACGTTGTCCTTTAGGACCAACACAAGTACCAACAGCATCGATATCTGGATTATTCGAACGAACAGCTACCTTAGCACGGTCACCTGCTTCACGAGCAATTGATACAATTTCAACTGTTCCGTCATATATTTCAGGAACTTCTTGTTCAAATAATCGTTTTAGCAAGTCAGGATGTGAACGACTAACAAAAACTTGAGGGCCTTTAGCAGCATTCTCAACTTTTGTGATATAAACTTTAATTCGATCATGTGGATTAAAACTTTCACCAGGAATTTGATCAATCTTAGCTAAAACAGCTTCCACTTTACCTAAATTAACATAAATATAACGATTATCATGACGTTCTACTTCACCGCTAACGATTTCATTTTCATATTGAATATATTGATCATAAACAATACTACGTTCAGCTTCACGAACACGTTGCATGATAACTTGTTTAGCAGTTTGTGCAGCAATTCGTCCAAAATCCTTAGGTGTAACTTCAAATCGAATTGAATCGCCAACTTCATATGCTTTATTAATCTCTAAAGCATCTTGCAAACTAACTTCAAGACGTGAATCAAAGACTTCTTCGACTACTTCTTTAACCGCATAAACTGTAATATTACCTTTTTTTGAATCAAACTCTACTTCAACATTTTGTGCTTGATTGTAATGACGCTTGTATGCAGAAACTAATGCTGCTTCAATGGCATCAATAATAACTTCTTTTTTAATACCTTTTTCTTCTTCTAACACTGTAAGTGCACTTAATAGTTCTTTACTCATCTTTAATTTACTCCTTTATAAAAAGCTACTTAAAATTTGATAGCTAAGCGCGCCTTAGCTATTTTTTGACGAGGAATAACGATCGTTCTCTTACGCGTTTTGTCCATATAAACAACTGTTAATTCATCAGCTGTTAATTCCGTTAAGGTACCTTGAAAAATTTTAGCGTTATTAATAGGTTCATATAGTGAAATATTAACGTATTCATTCAAAGCTCTTTCATAATCTTTTTCCTTTTTCAAAGGTCTTTCAGCACCAGGTGATGAAACCTCTAAAAAATAAGCTTGTGGAATTGGATCAGGATTAATCTCATCTAATTTTTCACTTAAAATATCACTAACAGCAACACACTCTTCAATTTTAATGCCTTCAGGTTTATCAATGTAAACTCTTAAAAACCAACTTGGGCCTTCTTTAACAAATTCAATGTCCACCAATTCAATATTCTGTTCATCAACAATTGGTTGAACTAGCTCTGTGACAGTCTCTATAACAGTACTCACACGTTACCCTCCTTACATTTTCCCAATAAAAAGAGTGAGCATCGCTGCTCACTCAAACAAGATATCAAAATACTTTCTTTAATATAGCATAATTTTCTGAAAACATCAACAAACTGCTATGTTCTCACTTTTTAGAAAAAGACATCATCAAAAATAGATAGTTGATTTTCATCTGGTAATGCTTTTAAAACATTATTTTCAGTCATATACTCAATTAATGACTTAGAAACTTTACCACGTTTAGCTAAATCTTCTTTAGATAAAAATGGGCGTTCCTCACGAGCAGCAATAATTTGCTTAGCAACGTTATTACCAAGACCTGGTACAGCTCTAAATGGTGCAATTAACTTATCACCATCAATTATCCAATTTGAATCATCTGATTTATCCAAATCAATCATCCCAAATTGGAAGCCACGTTCAAGCATTTCATTGCTTAATTCAAGGACCGTCAACAAATTTTTCTCTTTTGTTGATGCATCCATCCCTTTATCATTAATATCTTTCATTGCTTTTTTCACTGCTTCTTTACCATGCGACATTGCGACTAAATCAAAATCATCTGCTCTAACACTGAAATAAGCACAGTAATATAACATTGGAAAATAAACTTTATAGTATGCAATTCGTAAGGCCATCAAAATATACGCAGCAGCATGTGCCTTAGGGAACATATACTTGATTTTTAAACATGCTCCGATATACCAATCTGGAATTTTTGCTGCTTTCATCTCAGTTTGATAATCATCTGAGATACCTTTTCCTTTTCGAACACCTTCCATAATATTAAAAGCGCTACCAGCTTCCATACCCATATGAATAAGCCCCATCATGATATCATCACGACAGCCAATAACTTCCGGCATCGTGATTGTTCCATTAGAAATAAGTTCTTCAGCGTTTCCCAACCACACATCTGTACCATGTGATAGACCAGAAATTTTTAATAGTTCAGCAAATGTTTTAGGTTTTGTTTCTTCTAGCATCCCTCGAACAAATCTCGTTCCGAATTCCGGAATACCTAATGTACCTGTTTTTGAGAAAATTTCGTCGCTAGTAACACCAAGTACTTCAGGCCCTTGGAATATTTGCATAACGCCCTTATCATCCGTAGGGATTGTTTTTGGGTCAACTCCTGATAAATCTTGTAACATTCTAATCATGGTTGGATCATCATGACCCAAAATATCTAATTTCAAGATATTATCGTGGATAGAATGGAAATCAAAATGGGTTGTTTTCCATTCGGAAGTTGAGTCATCTGCTGGATACTGGATAGGTGAAAAATCATAAACATCCATATAGTTAGGGACAACTAAGATACCACCAGGATGTTGACCGGTCGTCCGTTTAACGCCAGTTGACCCCTTAGCAAGTCGATCTATCTCCGCATTTCTAAACGTTGCTCCAGTATCACGTTCATAACCCTTAACATAACCATAAGCCGTTTTATCTGCAACAGTACCAATTGTTCCTGCACGGAAAACATAATCTTCCCCAAATAAAACTTTCGTATAATTATGCGCAATTGCTTGATAATCACCCGAAAAATTCAAATCAATATCAGGAACTTTATCACCATAAAATCCAAGAAAAGTTTCAAATGGAATATCATGTCCATCTTTATCTAATGGTGTACCACATTTGGGACAGTCTTGGTCTGGTAAATCAAATCCAGACCCATATTCACCTTTTTCATAAAAATGTGTATATTTACATTTAGGGCATCGATAATGAGGTGGTAATGGATTAATTTCTGTTATTCCAGTCATTGTTGCAACAAGACTTGACCCAACAGATCCACGGGACCCTACTAAATAACCATCTTTGTTAGATTTATGAACTAATTTTTGTGAAATTAAATAAATAACTGAAAATTCATTATCAATGATACTTGTCAATTCTTTATCAAGACGTTTAACCACAGTTTCAGGTAACTCTTCTCCATAAAGTTCATGAGCGCGATTATAGGTTAATTGTTTAATTTCTTCTTCAGAGCCATCAATTTTCGGTGCATATAATCGATCTTTAACTGGAGAAATGTCATCATCAATCATATTAGCGATTAAATTCGTATTTGTAACAACGATTTCTTTAGCAACATCCGCACCTAAAAATTGGAATCCTTCCAACATTTCATTCGTTGTTCTAAAATGTGCATCAGGTAAAATAGAACGATTTAACGGATTAGCACCACCCATTGAATTAACAAGAATTTTACGATAAATACTATCTTCAGGGTTCATATAATGAACATCTCCAGTCGCAACAACCGGCTTATCCATTTCGTGTCCTAAATCAACCATATTTTGTAAAATTTCCTCTAAATTTTGATTATCCTTAATTAATTCTTGATGGATTAGAGGTTCATATAATGCTTTAGGCTGAATTTCTAAGTAATCATAAAACTTAGCCTTTTCTTTAGCCTCTTCCATCCCTTTTTGCATCATTGCTGTAAATACTTCACCTGAGTCACACGCTGAACCAACGATAATACCTTCACGATATTTATTTAACTCACTTCGAGGGATGCGGGGCATCCGATAAAAATAATCTATCATCGAAGTTGAAACTAATTTAAACATATTTTTAAGTCCGGCTTGAGTTGTCGCAAGTAACGTAACATGGAATGGACGTGCTTGTTTGTAAGCATCATGCTCACCCATATGATCATTCAATTGAACATGTGACGTTATTTCAAATCGTTCCTTAGCATCTTTAATAAAGATATTACACAAAAGACCAGTTGTCTCAGCATCATAAATAGCGCGATGATGATGTTCCAAGTTAACATTGAATTTTTTGGAAAGTGTATTTAATCTAAACCCTTTTAATTCGGGATGTAAAAATCTTGCTAACGTTAACGTATCAATGATTGGATTTTGCATAGGTTCCATGCCATGACGTTCATATCCAGTATTCATAAAGCCAATATCAAAACTAGCATTATGGGCAACTAGAATACTACCTTCTGAAAATTCTCTAAATAATTTAAAAACTTCTTCTTCAGATTTTGATCCATGAACCATTTCATCCGTAATTGAGGTTAAATTAGTTGTTGTTTCAGATAAATGATGTCCTGGATCAATAAATTCATCAAATTCTTCAATGACATTTCCCTTTGTCATTTTAACAGCAGCTAATTCAATAACTTTATCAAATCGAGCAGATAAACCCGTTGTTTCCGTATCAAAAGTAACATAAGTGGCTTCTTCTAGATTTACATCCTTATCATTAAAAGCAATTGGAATACCATCATCAACAACGTTAGCCTCAACACCGTACAAAATTTTAATATTATTTTTCTTTCCAGCAGAATGAGCCTCAGGAAAACTTTGTAAGGTAGAATGATCCGTAATCGCAATTGCTTTTTGTCCCCATTTACTGGCTTGCTGTACATAATCCGTAATTGAATTTGTGGCATCCATTTGACTCATATTTGAGTGTAAATGTAATTCAACACGTCGTTCATCATCTGGAGCTGTTTCTTGACGGCTTGGGTGGTCGACTTGATTAATATCGTAAGCATTCACCACTAGATCTCGCATAAAATTATCTTCTTGTACTGCACCACGAACTCTGACCCATTCTTTTTCTTGAATAGCAGCAAACATCGCTTCGTCTTCTTCATTACGAGAGAATTTTTTTACGGTCATGGATGAACTATAATCCGTCATTTTAATGATCATTAATTGTCTTTCAGACTTAAGCGTCCGGATTTCCTTAGAGAAAATATATCCCTCAATAATAACCGAGCGTTCCTCTTCAATGATTTCAACCATCCGTTTTGCAGGCTCTTTTGTACTAATCTTTTTACCCATTTGAACAGGTCCATTAATTACAGTTTGAGAATCAGTCTTTTTCTTTTCATTTTGTTTCTGAATAGTTTCTGTTGCCTTCTGCATCATTATGGCATCTTGAGATTCTTTTCGCTGTCTAATTTCTTCTATTTTTTCTTGTGATTTTGATTCATCTAATAATGTATTAATATTTATCTGTGGAAATCCGACCATTTGATACGCAGTTTCAATTGGTCCTAATGCTTGACCTGTTAAGAACGTTTTTACAATTTCATTTTCAGCCATTAACATCACTCGTCTATCATCAAGATAAGGGACGTTCCCATGAAAAAGTTCTTGTACTAGCGAAGAATTAGCTTCACTATTTTTAACTGCCCATGTCCAATAATCGCCTAAAAGTTGGTTTGTTAATTCTGGTTGCTCAACTTGAACAGTTATTTTTGTTTTTGCAATATCTTTAAATGTAATTGCAATTTTATTTTCTAAGTCACTAAATAATGAAAATGGCAAAATTTTAGGGGCAACTAGCTTGAATTCCCATAGTTTTGACTTTTCATGAACAGTTACGGTTGAAATTTCAATTAAATCCAATATTTCACTATCTTGTTGGTCACTTGATTGAAAATTAATTTGTTCTAATAGTTTATTGAATAATTCTTTATTATTAAGCGACAAATGATTGACTCCTTTTCTAAAAATGAAAAAGAGACTGAGTCAAAATTTTCTTTTGAACTCAATCTTCTTTAACTAGTTTTGATTTTCTTCTTTTAATAAAATTGAGATAGAGCTCTCTAATTCGTCTTTCGTTACTTCAATCGTTTCACCATTTCTACGTAACTTCACTTCAACGATACCATCAGCAGCTTTCTTACCAACTGTAATTCGAACAGGTAATCCAATTAAATCTGAATCAGCAAATTTAACACCTGCACGTTCTTTACGATCATCAAGCAATACTTTGTAACCATTTTCAGTCATTTTTTTGTCAATTTCATTAGCTAGAGCCATTTGTTCATCATTTTTAGCATTAATTGGAATTACATGAACATCGTATGGTGCAATACTTCTAGGCCATACTAAACCATTTTCATCAGCTTGTTGCTCTGCAATGGCTGCAAGTAAACGACTAACGCCGATTCCATAACAACCTAATATCACAGGTTTTTCGCGGCCATTATCATCTAAGATATTAGCGCCCAATGCCTCAGAATATCGTGTTCCAATTTTGAAGATATGACCAATTTCAATCCCCTTAGTAAATTTCAATTCGCCTTCCCCTTCAGGTGAAGTTTCACCTTCTTGAGCCAAACGTAAATCTACAAATTTATCTACTCGGTAATCACGATCAATATTTGCGTTAAATAAATGAGAACCAGTCGTATTTGCACCAACGACCGCATTTATCATTCCCTTAATTCCTTCGTCGGCAACAATTGTTACGTCTTCTGTAACACCAACAGGTCCAAGTGAACCAAACTCTGCACCCAACACTTCAGTAACATCTGAATCAGTTGCCATACGTAAAAAATCAGCGCCTAATGTGTTTTTTAATTTAATTTCATTCAAAATATCATTTCCGCGCATTAAAACCATCACTGGTTTTTCATCAGCCATAAATAATAATGATTTTATTAAATTTTCACTTGCTGTATCAATAAATTTAGCCAACTCATCAATTGTTTTAATATTTGGTGTTTCAATTTTTTCAATATCTTTAATCGCTTCATGTGAATTCTTATATGTTTTCAAACTTTTTGCCATTTCTAAATTAGCTGCATAATCGCTCTTATCAGAATAAACGATTGTATCTTCACCAATATCAGAAATTGCCATAAATTCTTTTGAATCATTACCGCCCATTGCACCTGCATCACCAATAATACTTCTAAAATTAAGACCACAGCGTTCAAAAATATTTTGATATGCACGATTCATTTTTTGATAAGTATCATTTAAACTTTCTTCATCCGCATGGAATGAATAAGCATCTTTCATTAAAAATTCACGGCCTCTTAATATACCAAAACGAGGTCTATTTTCATCACGATATTTTTGTTGTATTTGGAACATTGTCAGTGGTAATTTTTTATATGATTTGATTTCATCACGAATTAAAGAAGTAAATGTTTCTTCATGAGTTGGTCCTAAAATAAATTTTCTATCATGTCGATCTTTTAATTTAAAAAGTGTATCACCATAGGTTTCATAACGACCTGTTTCTTCCCATAATTCAGCAGGAATAACGGCAGGTACAAGCATTTCAACCGCTCCAATTGCTTCCATTTCTTCGCGAATAATTGTTTCAATTTTTCTAATAACGGAGAAAGCTAATGGTAAATAACTGTACATTCCGGCTGAAACTTGTCGAATATATCCAGCTCGTAACATCATTTGATGACTGATAACCTCAGCATCGCTTGGAACTTCCTTCATTGTTGGTATTAATAATTGTGATTGTTTCATACTATTTTATTCTCCTTTTTCATTTAAAAGAAATAACGCTGAATATCATTCCATGTGACTAATATCATCAATATCATTAAAAATGCAAATCCAACTAATGTAATAACACCTTCTTTTTCAGGTGAAATTGGTTTGCCACGAATTCCTTCGATAATATTTAGTACTAATTTTCCACCATCTAAAGCTGGAATTGGTAATAAATTCACAATTCCTAAGTTAATTGATAAGAATGCAAGCAATGACACAACACTCGCCAACCCATAACTTGCTGCATTTGAAGTCACTGCATAAATTGCAACCGGACCACCAAAATCATTTAAGCTGACACCTTTAGTAAACATCCCTACTAATACAGCCACAATACTAGCCACGACACTCCATGATTGCGTAAACCCATAAGTAATTTTATTGATAAATGAGTGATCCATTTTAACTGTAATACCAATTTTACCGATCTTTGTTGAGTCTGTTTTACTTGATTCAGGTGTAATAACGATTGATTCTGTTTTACCGTTCCTTATTACTTTTAAGTCAGTTTTTTTATCAGGACGACTGCTAATCGCTGTCGTTAATTCAGTCCAGTTTGTTGTCTTTTTATCAGATACAGCTACAATTTTATCATTTGCTTTTAACCCCGCCCTTTGAGCCGCAGAATTCTCTTGAATTGTACCAATTTGATTCAAATTGGTTGCAACGCCACCTTGCATAAAAGCAAGTAGTATAAATGCAACAATAGCTAATAAAAAGTTATTCATCGGTCCAGCAAAATTCGTTAAAATTCGATTCCAAAGCGTAGCTGATTGAAATTGAACATCTTCAGGAGCGATTTGAATTTCTGTGCCATCTTTTTCAATTATTAACGCATCATGATCAACATTATATTTTTTTACTATCTCTTCATTACCATTTTCATATCCTGTAATCCAGAGTTCTTTTTGCAAATCACTATCTAGGTATTCGATTGGGATACCATTATACAGCGTTGTTTTTTTACTCGTATTAATCTTTGTAACCTTATTATTACTATCCAGTATTAAACTCATAGGCATACCAGGTTTTAAATCTTCATCTTCATCATCAGCGATTCCCGCCATTCTAACATATCCACCAAGAGGTAATATTCTTAAAGTGTACGTTGTACTACCTCTATGGAATGAAAGTATTTTTGGCCCCATACCAATTGAAAATTCACGAACTAAAATTCCAGCACGTTTTGCAAAATAGTAATGACCAAATTCATGAATCACAACTAAAATTCCAAAAACGATAATAAATGTAATAATCGTTTTAATCATGTGAATCCTCCCCCTTTAATTTATTACATTAACCCAAATAAATGCATAATTGGCCATACAAATATTAAACTATCAAATCGATCTAAAATACCACCATGTCCAGGTAGAATACGTCCAGAATCTTTTACACCATAGAAACGTTTAAACGCGGACTCAACTAAATCACCGCATTGTCCAAATACCGAAAGGATTAACGTAATCAAAATCATTATAGGAAAAGAATGATTTTGTGGGAAGAAGTAAATAAAGATACTTCCTAACAGTGTAGCCATTAATGTTCCACCAATTGAACCTTCCCATGTTTTATTTGGACTAATATGTGGTGCTAATTTATTTTTACCAAACTTACGTCCAAACATGTAAGCACCTGTATCTGTTGTCCAGATAACAATTAAAATATATGCTAATGTCATTAATCCGTTAAAATCGTTGCCTCTTGCCGCAATAAAATAATGAAATCCCATCCCGACATATAAAGAACTTAAGACAAAAACACCAGCATCATCAAATGAAAAACGATTTTTTGAAGTAACCATATACATTAATAGAAGTGCAACAAGAAAATAAAATACATTTACAGAAGAAATGTGAGCTGGTAAAAATTTAAACCACTTATCTGGTGCAATCACAGTTATTGTCATTAAGATACCAAAAGTAGCCTCTGGTGATATCAATAATTTTTTCTTCATTACAAATACTTCCGAAATACCAATGCATCCTAAAATTAAAGCAAATATCTGCAATGGTAGTCCACCAATAATAACCAATGGTATGAAAATACAGAGAGCCACAATTGCCGTAATTACGCGCTGTCTCATAAAAATTCTCCTATTCTTTTATACCACCGAAACGGCGGTCTCTTTTTTGATAATTTAGTATTGCATCTTTTAATGCATCTTCAGAAAAATCAGGCCATAATGTATCAGTAAACACTAATTCACTATAAGCAATTTGCCATAATAAGAAATTAGATATTCTTTCTTCACCACTAGTTCTGATTAGTAATTCCGGATCATTATAAGGTGCTAAATTACTAGTCATTAAATACTGGTCAATTGTTTTATCTGTTATCTCTTCAACGCTTAGTTTACCATTAGAGGTATCAGTTGCAATATTTTTGATAGCCGTCACAATCTCTGCTCGCCCACCATAATTTAATGCAAAATTAAGAACCATCCCTGTATTATCTTTAGTATCTTCCACTGCATTTTGAACAGCTAATTTTGTTTCATTTGGAAGCTGATCAATGTAGCCCATAACATTAACTTTTACATTCTTTTCAATTAATTCTGGTACAAACTTATCAAAAAAAGTACCCGGTAAACTCATCAGGTAATTAACTTCTGTTTCGGGCCGTTTCCAATTTTCAGTAGAAAATGCGTAAAGTGTTAAAACTTTAATCCCTAAATCACTTGCAGCCATAGTTACTGTTTTTACAGTATCCATACCGGTTTTATGTCCCGCAATTCTAGGTAAATGCCTTTTTTTTGCCCAACGTCCATTACCATCCATTATAACAGCAACATGTTTAGGAATTCTTTCCATATCCAATTGGATTAATTCATTTGTTTTATTTTTTTTAAAATTAAAAGCCATATTGTACCTCCAAGAATAGTTACATGTTCTATTGTAGCAAAAAAACAGGCACAAAACGACGCCTGTCTTAAAATAAAGCTATTTATTTAAACTGCTAAAATTTCTTTTTCTTTATCTGCTTGAATATTATCAATATTTTTAATTGATGCATTCGTCACATCTTGAGCTTGTTTTTCTAAATCTCGTAAATCATCTTCGGTTAAATCACCATTTTTTTCTGATTTTTTCAAGGCATCAACTGCATCACGTCTGATATTACGAATAATAACTTTAGCATTTTCTGCTTCAGCTTTAACGTCTTTAGCTAATTCCTTACGACGTTCTTCTGTTAATTGAGGAATAACTAATCGAATTGCTGATCCATCATTCGAAGGGCTAATTCCTAAATCAGCAACTAATAAACCATGTTCAATATCCTTCAAAGCACTTTTATCAAATGGCGTAATTAAAAGTACGCGAGCTTCTGGTACTGAAATTTGTGCAACTTGATTAAGTGGCGTTGGTGCACCATAATAATCTACTGTCACATTATTCAATAAACTAGCATTAGCTCGACCAGCCCGAATATTACCAAGATTTTTTTGAAGTGAAACCTCTGCTTTTGACATTTTATCTTGAGCATCAACTAATATAGGTTCTGTTATTTTCATTTATTTTCCCCTAACGGTTGTTCCGATGGTTTCACCGAGAACAACTTTTTTTATATTTCCTGGTTCGTTCAAATTAAATACGACTAACGGAATATCATTATCCATCGATAATGTACTTGCAGTTGTATCCATAACTTGTAAGTTTTTATTAATTATATCTAAATGTGTTAATTCTTCATATTTTGTTGCTGAGTCATCCTTTTGAGGATCAGCAGAATAGACACCATCTACGCCATTTTTTGCCATCAATATAACATCAGCATTAATTTCTGCAGCTCTTAACGCTGAAGTTGTATCTGTTGAGAAATATGGTGAACCCGTACCCGCAGCAAAAATAACAACGCGACCTTTTTCAAGATGACGAACAGCTTTACGGCGAATATAGGGTTCTGCAATTTGGCGCATTTCAATAGCTGTTTGAACTCGAGTTGGGACACCTACAGACTCAAGATTATCTTGCAATGCTAGTGCATTCATAACTGTTCCTAGCATCCCTATATAATCTGCCTGCGCACGTTCCATACCCATTGCGGCTCCAGCTTCACCACGCCACATATTACCACCACCAACAACGATAGCGACTTCAACACCCATTTCTTGAATTTCTTTTAATTCTTCAGCAACTTTTCTAATTACAGGTGGATTAATACCAAATCCTTGTTCTCCGGCTAATGCTTCACCGCTTAACTTCAACATAACGCGTCGATACTTAACATCTGACATCCAATGTTCCTCCTACAATCTATTTACAATTATTTTACCATATTTTAGGTATAATTAATAATTCAATTTATATCAAAATAAATTTATTAAAAAAAGTTTGTGCTTAAAGCACAAACTTTTGGATTGTAGAAAATTATTTAATTTGGCCCATAACTTCGTCTACAAAATTATTTTCTTTCTTTTCAAGACCTTCTCCAACTTCATAACGGATAAATAATTTAACTTTTCCACCCTTAGAAGCAACATACTTAGCAACTGTCATGTCAGGATCTTTAACAAAATCTTGATCATCTAAGCTAATATCAGCTAGATATTTATTTAAACGACCCTCAACCATTTTTTCAATGATATTTGCTGGTTTGCCTTCATTAGCAGCTTCTTTAGAAAGTACTTCTTTTTCATGTGCCAATTCATCAGCAGGTACTTGTTCACGAGATACATACTTAGGATTAATTGCAGCAACATGCATAGCAACATCTTTAGCAGTTGATTCATCAGCATCTGTAACGACAACAAGTGTTGAAATTGAGCCACCCATATGTGAGTATGATCCAAAACTTTCATTATCAGTTTTTTCTACTAATTCAAAACGACGTAATGAAATTTTTTCACCAATTACTTGTGTTGCTTCAATTAAATCATCATTAATTGTGCCACGGTCTGTTTTAATTGTAAGTGCTTCTTCAACATCTTTAGGATGTGCTTCAGCAATTTTAGTAGCAATCAATTTAACAAGTGTTTTGAATTGTTCGTTTTGAGCAACGAAATCAGTTTCTGCGTTAACTTCAACAATAGCTGCAAAGTTACCAGAGAATTGAACATCAGATAGACCTTCAGCAGCAACACGGTCACTTTTTTTAGCAGCCTTTGCCATACCTTTTTCGCGGAGGAAATCGATTGCTTTTTGCATATCACCGTCAACTTCAACGAGTGCTTTTTTTGCGTCCATCATACCGACACCAGTTGTATCACGTAATTCTTTAACTTGAGAAGCAGAAATTTTTGCCATTTGAATGGCCTCCTTGTTTAAATAATTTAATTGATTTTATATCTAAAAAAACTGCCTCAAAAGAAAGGGCCATTACAGTACCTAATTTTGAGACAGCCTAATTTATTTACTATTCAGCAGTTTTTTTATCATTTCCGCCTTCAACAGCTTCAACGATATCTTCGATTGAATCTACTTTTTCGTCAGCCTTTTTGAAAGAAGCTTCATTCACTTCTTCTTTACCTTGATTAGTTTCAATAATAGCATCAGCCATTTTTGCAGTAATCAAACGTACAGCACGAATTGCATCATCATTTGAAGGGATTTTTACATCAATTTCATCTGGATCACTATTTGTATCAACCATAGCGATGATAGGAATATTCAATTTTTGAGCTTCCTTAACAGCGATACGTTCTTTACGAGGATCAACAATGAATAATACATCAGGGATGCGAGGCATATCTTCAATACCACCCAAGAATTTTTCAAGACGATCTCTACGTTTAATTAATAAAGAAACTTCTTTTTTAGGAAGAAGATCAAATGTGCCATCTTCTGACATTTTTTTGATTTCTTTAAGACGTTTGATACGTTTTTGAATTGTGTTCCAGTTAGTTAAAGTTCCACCTAACCAACGATGGTTAACAAAGTATTGTCCAGCACGAGTTGCTTCTTCTTCAATAGCATCTTGTGCTTGTTTCTTTGTACCAACAAAAAGAACAACACCATCATCTTCAGCAGCTTTTTTCATTGATGCATAAGCAGCATCAACTAATTTAACTGTTTTTTGTAAATCAATGATATAAATACCATTTCTTTCAGTAAAGATGTATGGTTTCATCTTTGGGTTCCAGCGACGTGTTTGATGTCCAAAATGAACACCGGCTTCGAGCAATTGTTTCATACTAATAACAGCCATAATGTAGTGCCTCCGAGTAAAAGTTTTATTTTCCTCCCAAGTGTTCAACTGTGCTAAGACTCTCCCGAGCACCCTCAGTCACATCCCACAAGGTGTGAATTGATGTTTTAACATCGTCTTTAAGTATACAAAATCTAAAATTAGAACACAAGTCTTATTTTTAATTATTTAACTTCTGTTTCCACAACGCCTGTTGTTAAAAATTGATAAGCACTATTCAAAGCAATTTCAACCATATTTTTAACTGCAGTTTCAGTATAGAATGCAATATGAGGTGTTAAAATAACATTTACCATATCTAAAAGTTCATTAAATAATGGATCTTCAATAGATGAGTCCGTTAAATCATGATTAAATATTGGATTTTCGAATTCATACGTATCTAAAGCTGCTCCACCAACTTGTCCTGATTTTAATGCGTCAATTAAATCTTCAGTATTAATTAACGTTCCACGGGCTGTATTTACAATCAGAACTCCGTGTTTCATTTTTTCAAATGAATCTCGATTAAGCATGTGTTCATTCTCTTTTGTAGCTGGCGTATGTAATGTAATAACGTCTGCTTGTTCGAACAACTCATCTAATGTATCAACATAAATACCACTCTTTTTTAATTCAGCATTTGGATAGACATCGTATGCAATAACTTTTGCACCGAATCCTTTGTAAATGTCCATTGCAACCCGGCCAATACGTCCAGTTCCAATAACACCCACGGTTAAGCTTCTCAACTCGCGTGAAATATTTGGAGCCCAACGATAGTCTTGATTTTTAATTTTTAAATTAAATTCTGGTGTTCTTCTTAAGAGTTGCATCAATTGTGTCACAGAAAATTCAGCAATCGCGTTAGGTGAATACGCTGGGACATTTGTCACCGTCACACCGTATTTTTTAGCTGCAACTAAATCAATATTATCAACCCCGACATTTCTAACAGAAAGAATCTTAATATTCATCTCTTTCATTTTAGAAAATAATGTTTCGTTATAAGGGATTGTTTGCAATGCAATAATACCATCAAATCCATCCGCTTGCTGTATCGTTTCATTCGTTAATAAATCTTGAGTAATTTCAACATCAACTTGATTGTCATCAGACCATTGATTACCAAATCCAACTTCATCTTTTCTCATACCGAACGCAATTAGTTTCATAATACAAAATCCTCCATTTTCTGACTAATTTTATTTAAATTTAACTTCTTTATCAGAATGTCCTGTTTCTATTAAGTCTTTACTTGCATTCAAAGCATCTATAACCATATTCCTGACAGCAGGCTCTGTATAGAACGCTGTGTGTGGGGTAATTAACACATTCTCACGTTGCAATAAGTTTTTAAAAGTACCATTTACTTGTGATTCTGTTAATTCTTTATTGAAATAATCAGTCTCATTTTCAAGTGTATCTAATGCGGCACCGGCTACTTTCCCTGAATCTAGCGCTCTTATCAGTGCATCGGTGTCAATCAATGTTCCTCTGGCCATATTCAAAATATGCACACCATTTTGCATTTTACTAAATGCTTCGTCATCTAATAAATGATAATTATCTTCAGTAGCAGGGCTATGAATTGTGATAACTGTTGATTTTGCATATAGCTCATCTAATGTATCAACATAGATTCCTTCTTCTTTCAAAGCAGGATTTTGATAAATATCATATCCAATAATTTTTGCACCAAATGCTTTAAAAATTTTAATGGCTGTTTGCCCAATTCTTCCTGTACCAATCACACCAACTGTTTGTGTGCGGATTTCTTTAGAGATATCGGGTTCCCAAGTGAAATCGTTATTCTTCATTTTACGATTAAATTGTGGTGTTTTTCTAAATAACTCCAACAATTTAGCTACAGATAGCTCCGCAACAGCACTTGGAGAATAAGATGGCACATTCGTCACAATCAATCCATACTTATTAACTGCATCCCCATCAACGTTATCCACACCAGTATTACGAATCGATAAATAATTAATATTTAAATCATGAATTTTTTTAATTAATTCAGGTGTATAGTCCTTTTGTTGGTAGGCAACGATAGCGTCATAATTTTCTGCTAATTGAACTGTTTTTTCGTCTAATAATTCATTAACAGTTTTTATTTTAATTTGATTATCTTTTTCCCATTCTTGGACATACAATAATTCATCTTCTCGGATACCATACGCAATGATTTTCATAATGTTATACCTCTTTATTTTAAAATTTATACTTTCATTATATCATTTGAAATCTTTTTATACATTATTTCAGATTTCAACTGATTGCTTTTTTAAATAAGCAATTTTTTTATCTCTTGATTGGTGTTTGAAAGCATATTCTTTCTTTAATGCTTCAGATTTCGTTTCAAATGATTCCTGCAAAATCATTTTCAAAGGCCGTCTACTAGCTAATTTTGTGTACTTTGCACCTTTCCCTGCATTATGCGTTGCAAGTCTTTTTTCGGGATCCGTTGTAAATCCGCCGTATAGTGTATTATCAGCGCACAGTAATACATAGAAATAATATTTTTTTTCATCTTCCATAAACAATCTCCTGAACCATTTGTGTGTACTCATCATCGTTACCATAAACAACAATAGGAGGCATAATCCTAATTCCTGCTGCATTGCCATCCTTAATTGCTTCAATTAGGACCATGTTAGCCTCTTTTCCCTCTTTTGGATGAACAAATTGGATTTTTTTAGGCGCCAACCGATGATTAACCATTTTACTTAGAATTTCAGGCAATCGATCAGGACGGTGTACGAAAAAAGTTTTCCCCTTCATTTTCAATAAACCGCTAGTAATTTCTAGAATACTATCTAAATTAGTTGTAATTTCATGTCGTGCAATTGCTAAATACTTGTTAGGATTCTGAGAAGATTGTGGCGTATTTGGAAAATAAGGTGGATTACACAATACGGTATCAATTGAGTCTTTTTCTAGATAATCAAACGTGTTGATTAAATCTGTTTGCTTAACTTGTACTTGATTTTCCAAGTGATTCAATTCAATACTTCTATTTGCCATATCAGCTAATTTTTCTTGAAGTTCAATCTGATAAATTTGACCCTTTGTTTTTTGACTAACAAATAACCCGACTGCACCATTGCCCGCACATAAATCAACTATTTTAGTTGATTCTTTTCTTGAAACATCTGCAAAATGGGCTAATAAAACAGCATCCAGTGAAAAAGAAAAAACATCTGAACTCTGAATGATTTTAATTTGATTTGAGTATAATTGGTCAATACGTTCATTGTTATTAAGTGAAACCATTTTTCATTACCCATTTTCTATAATTTTTTTTAAACTTGCAACTTTTAATTTAATTAGTCATACTTACCATACAAAGTTTAAAATTTGAAAGGATTGTTGCCACATGTTTTATTCATTTGCACGAGGTATTGTACGAGTACTTTTATTCTTAATCAATGGGAATGCCCACTATATTAATAAAGAAAAACTACCTGAAGGATCGTATATTTTAGTAGGTCCACACCGAACTTGGTTTGACCCCCTTTACTTTGCCTTAGCTGGTAGTCCTAAAAAGTTTTCATTTATGGCAAAAAAAGAACTATTTGTAAATCCAATTTTACGCTATATCTTAATTCATGCCAATGCTTTTCCAGTTGATCGAGAAAATCCAGGTCCATCAACAATTAAAACGCCAGTTAAATTTTTAAAAAAAGGCGAATTATCATTAATTATGTTTCCCTCAGGTACCCGACATTCCGAGGAATTAAAAGGTGGTTCACTCTTAATTGCTCGAATGGCACAGGTACCCCTAGTTCCAGCAGTCTATCAAGGTCCATTAACCTTAAAGCAACTTTTCAGTAGAAAAAGAGTAACCGTTTCATTCGGTGATCCAATCTATTTAGACAAAAAAACAAAATTGACTGATGAGGTCCAAACAGAAATGGACACCCAATTAATGGCTGCATTTCAAAAATTAGATACTGAAATTAATCCCAATTTTAAATATGTTGATCCCCATAAAAGTAAAAATAATAATTAAATTCCAAAAAAAATACTGGTAGGAAATCATATTGATTTTCTACCAGTATTTTTATTTAAAATTAAACTTAATCATCTGATATATTTTGTAAACTATACATGTCAGCGTATTTACCATTTAATTTTAGTAATTCTTCATGTGTTCCTCGTTCAACAATTTGACCCTTATCCAACACTAGAATTTGGTTAGCGTCAACAATAGTTGACAGTCTGTGTGCGATAACAAGCGTCGTTCTATTTTGTCTCATTTGTTTTAACCCATCTTGTATAAGTTGTTCCGTCTCCGTATCAATATTAGCTGTAGCTTCATCCAATATTAAAATTTTGGGATTAGTTACAATCGTTCTCGCAAATGAAATCAATTGCTTTTCACCAGCGGAGTATGTTGCCCCTCGTTCAACAACTTTCGTTTGATACTGCCGAGGTAATTTATCAATAAATTGATCAGCATGAACAAATTTAGCAGCTTTTTCAATTTGTTCATCAGTAATATCTTGATTAAACATTCTAATATTTGAAGCAACATTACCATAAAATAAAAATGAATCTTGTAATACAAGCCCCATTTTTTTACGTAACTCTTCTGTCGAATATTTTTTAATATCTAAACCATCAATTAAAATTTGCCCTTCTTCAAAATCATAAAATCTCATCAAAATATTGATGGTTGAACTTTTACCACTACCCGTGTGTCCAACGAAAGCAAGTGTTTCACCAGGTTGTACCGTAAATGATATATTCTTTAAAACAGCATTCTCATCATCATAAGAAAAAGTAACATTTTTGAATTCAATTTTACCTTCAGTAATTGTGGCTCCTGCCACGGGTGTTTGTTGTGGTTCTATTGTTTGGTCATCAAGAACACTAATGATTCGGCTACCTGCAACGATTCCATCTTGGAAAGTTGTCAAATAATCCATTAAGTTTGTCATGGGATTGAAGAAATTTTGTAAATATGTTAGAAATGCATATACCATTCCTGCTTCAACAAAATGATCTAAACTGCTAATTCCAAATAACCCAAGTGTCATTACTACAGCCAATGCATAAAATAAACTAATAATTGGTGAAAGTAACAATGAATTAGTTCGAATCATTTCAAATCTTTTTTTCAAATAAAGTTCATTAGTGTCCTCAAATTCGCCTTCAATCCGTTTTTCTTGGCGAAATTGTTGAATCACATTTATTCCAACGATAGATTCATTTAATTTAGTATTTAATCGACTCAAATATTCTCTCATTTGTCGATAAACCTTTGAACTAAACCGTTGGTAATACCATGTTGTTATTAGTAAAATTGGTATAAAAATCAACGTTACCAATGCAATCTGTGGCTTGGCAATATACATTGCTACAAAAGCAGAGATAAGTGAAAATACACCAACGATTAATGTCATAAATAGCGTCCAAAAATCTGCTAATGTCATCGTATCATTAGTAACCCTAGAAACAACAGCTCCAGCCGGTGTCTTATCAAAGTAACGCATCCCTAACGTGTGAATTTTTTTAAAAAGAATGACACGTATTTTTTCTAATGTTTTTTCTGCACCCATTGAGTACAAATACATTTGAATGAATTGAGTAATTGCTTTTAAAATTACACCGATAAAGTAAAGACCCGCAAATAAAAACATAATATTTAGTGGTGTTGATTTCGATTGAAGATAGTTATCCATATAATACTGTAAAAGAAGAGGTAGTAATATATTAATTCCACTTAATATGGCCGCAAATAAAATTGCGATTAAAAAATCGGCTTTAAAATCTTTTGTATAGGGCAACAATCTTTTAATAACTGTTCTTTGTTCTTTACCGCTCAGTTCTTTTTGCCAGCTAGATTTAGGCTTTTCACTCATTAATTTCATCTCCCTCTAACTTGCTTTCAAGTTGTTGTTTAGTTGTCATTTGATAGTACCAACCTTTTGATGTCATTAACGTATCATGCTGTCCTCGCTCAATAATTGTTCCACCATCAATTACGATAATTTCATCTGCATCTTTTACACTACTCATACGGCTTGCAGAAATAATAGTTGTTTTATTTTGACGTTTCTCTTTTAATCTAGTTAAAATAATAGATTCCGTTCTGGCATCAACTGCCGAAAGAGCATCATCCAAAATTAATAGCTCTGGATTAATTACAAGGGCACGAGCGATAGCTAAACGTTGCTTTTGGCCACCAGAGAGGGATATTCCTTGTTCTCCAACCTCTGTTTCATATTTTAGTGGTAATTCAGTGATATCACTATCCAAATCAGCATTAAATGCAGCCATTTCAACCTTTTCTTTTGTTAAATTCATATTAGCAAAACGTATATTATTTAAAATAGTTGTTGAAAATAAAAAGCTTTCCTGAGGAACGTAACCAATTGACTTCAGATACGTATCTAAGGCATACTCTTTAATATTTGAATTATTAACTGAAATCATTCCGTTGTATGCATCAAATTCACGAAGTATCAATTTCATAATCGTTGATTTGCCAGCACCCGTTTTTCCAACAATGCCAAGAGTTTGACCAGAACCAATTTCAAATTTAACATTATGCAAGCTTTCCCGATCATCATCTGGATAATTAAAATGCTGGACATCAAATTTAAAAGATCCCACCGGTAATTTATCTAACCCCTTTTCATTATCTACAATGCCACTTTTTTGATTTAATAATATTTGAACACGATCATAACTAGCATTTCCACGTTCAATAACATTAAATAATCGACCAATAGCAAACATCGGCCAAACAAGTAACGCAATATAACTTATAAATGAAATCAGTTGTCCAATTGAAATAACGTTGTTAGCCACATAGTATCCACCTAAAATGATAGTGCAAACATATGACAATCCAATAATTAAACTTGTTATTGGATCAAACAATGCATCCAATAAATTAACTTTTCTATTAATCTTGATAGTTTCTTCAACTTTTCCTTCAAAATCTTCAATATCTTCTTGTTCTTGTCCAAGAGTCTTAATCACTTTAATTCCGCTGACACTCTCTTGCGTTTTATTATTCAACGTTGAAAACGCTGCTTGAGATGTAGAGAAAGCAGTGTGTATTTTAGTTCCTAAATATCTAGCCATAACCGCCAATAAAGGTAACGGAATAATTGCTAAGATTGTTAAACGCCAATCTATTAAAAATATCATTGCAATTATAGTTGTCCCACCCGTGATAATTGAATCAGCAAAAGTTAGTATACCTGCACCAGCAACCTGCTGAATAGCTGTTAAATCATTCGTTGCATGTGCCATCAAATCGCCTGTTCTATTTTGCTGAAAAAAAGATTGATCCATTTGCATAAAATGTTTAAATAATCGAGTACGTAAAATTTTTTCAAGGCGAGCAGCGCTACCCCAAATATTGGTTCTCCAGATATATCTAAACAGATATTGCCCTAATGCAACAAAAACTAAGATACTAATCCAAATTGCTAACTTACTCACTGTTAGTTCATTTTCACTCATACTATCAACGATATTTCCAATAATTTTAGGTGGAATAATTTGGAAGATTGCCACTAAAATCAGAAAGAATACTGCGATTCCATACGATTTTTTTTCTTGTTTAAAAAACCATCCAAGTTTTCTAAATATAGTCATTCTAACTCCTCCTTTTTATAAAAAAAAACAAGCAAAGGAAATCCTTGCCTGTTCATAAAATATTAAATTATTTTTTTTGCGAACTATTTTTTGCTTGTGCATTCATAGATGACATCATCTGATGTAATTTCTTTTCAGAAGGTTTTTGGCCCATTTGGACCATCATCATTCTTAACATATCTTCATTGATTGGTGGGTTCTTTTGTAAATATGTTTCCATATACTTACGAGCACCGAAAAATCCTCCGACAAGTCCAACTGCTAACGCAATAACGGCGATTAAAATCGTCATTCCCATTGACATAATTCAAGACCCCTTTCAATTCACTTCAATCACTAATTCTACACAATTTTCACATAAAAGAAAAGGTAAATCTATTCAAATTGGGAACTATTTTCTTAGTTATCTCGTAAACCTTTATCACGTTGAACTTTTTTTACTTTGTCAGGTGTTACTTCTTTACCTGTTTTATCATAAACCTGCATCATTTCAACTCGACTTCTAAAACTTTCTCTAAATAATGCAAGATACGTTTCACGAAGTTCTTTTCTTTCAGCTTCTTCAGCCTTTGTTAAACCTTCATCAGTTTTACTTTTTGCAGCTAATTCATTTATTCTTGGTGCTAAATCTTCTGGGATCATTTATTATCACTCCTTAAAATTTCACTCATAAGCATACCTGATAATATGATAAAAAACAATTATTCAAATTAACCGAACGTTTGTTTGCAACAACTACTTTCATATGCTACTATTAAAATAATAAATAATGATGATGAGGTGTACTAAATGACAAAAGCATCTGACAGCAAACAACTTGCAGTCTTGCGCTTTATTCATGAACGAGTGGACACGAAGGGTTATCCACCAACTGTTAGAGAAATTGGCGAAGCTGTTTCTCTATCATCTACTTCCACTGTTCATGGACACATTGCTCGACTTGAAAAAAAAGGATTACTAACTAAAGATCCCACCAAACCTAGGGCAATTGAACTTACACCACTTGGATTAGATGCGATTGGCGTTAATAGTCATGAAAATTTAATTCCAATGGTCGGGACCGTTACTGCTGGTGTACCCATTTTGGCTGTTGAACAGGTAACTGATTATTTCCCCCTCCCACCTGACTTTAATTCCTCAGATGATTTATTCATGTTAACAATTCGCGGAGAAAGCATGATTAATATTGGGATATTAAATGAAGATCAAGTTATTGTCAGAAAACAGTCAACTGCTGAAAATGGTGAAATTGTTATTGCAATGAATGAATTTGATGAGGCAACCTGTAAAAGATTTTTCAAAGAAGAAAATCATTTTCGTCTCCAACCCGAAAATGATTCAATGGAACCAATTATTTTAGATTCTGTCTCTATTTTAGGCAAAGTCATTGGACTCTATCGTCATTTTTAATGAACAAAGCAGAAAAAGCTACTAAATTAGTCAGACTAATCTAGTAGCTTTTTCTATTGAATAGAATATTGCCTTTGCATATTTTTGCTGCCTATTAAAATATATTTAGATTTATCATTACTGTAATCTAAATAAATATCTGCTCCATCATTTTTTAAATGATTTTGATACATATTCTCGTATAATTCAATAGAAACTTGAACACGTTCTTCTAAATTAATTTTCGGTAATTGACTCTTGAAATTATCTGTTAATGTACCAGAAAAGAATTCTCCAACTGCCCCTGAACCATAGCTATACATCCCTATTCTATCACCGGCCTCTAAATCATTACTATTTTCAAGTAAAGATATAAAGCTTAAATATAGTGAGCCAGTATATAAATTTCCAACCTGATTATTATACTTTTTAGCTGCCTCAAATTCTCGTTCTAATTCAATTTTTTTGCTATCTGTCGCTTCATTAAGGACTTCTCTTAAACCTTTAACACCAAGTTTTGTATATGGCAAATGATATAAAATAGCCTTAAAATCAGCAACAGTTAATCCTGTTTTATTTTTATACTCATTCCATGTTTGATTAAAAAAATCTAAATATACGTTCTGAGAAGTTTTACCGTCTACAAGTGCTTCGCTGTGATTTAATGGGCGCCAAAAATCCATAACATTTTCCGTTACAAATCCACTATCTGCATCTAATAAAAGTATTTTTGGGTTTTTCGTAATAATCATTGCGACAGCGCCGCCACCTTGTGTAGGTTCACCCGCAGTATTTAGACCATATCTAGCAATATCAGCACCAATGACTAAAACCTGACTATTTGGATTAAGCGACACATGTCCTTTTGCCAATTGAATAGCGGCCGTTGCTCCATAGCAAGCTTGCTTAATTTCGATTGATCTCACGTGTTTTAAGCCTAAAAGACCTGAAACGTAGGCTCCTGCCGACTTTGAATTATCAATACCGGATTCTGTTGCAAAAATAACAAAGTCAATTTTGTCTCTATTTTCGTTATCTATTAATAGATCTGCAGCATTTGCACCCATCGTCACCACGTCCTGTGTCGGCGGTATAACAGCCATTTTTGATTGGCCAATTCCAATTAAATATTTATTAGGATCTACATTTCTGACATTAGCTAATTCTGACATATCAACGTACTGATTCGATGTAAAAAAATTAATTCGATCAATTCCAATTTTCATTAATCTTCCAGCTTCCATTTATTATATTGTTTTTATTGTACTTGATGTCTCATTTGATGGCAAGATTTGGTATCACTGGTTTAAAAAGGTATCATTATTCAGTTTCAAATACTAAACCTAAATACTTTTATTACTACCCTAGAAATATCTTTATCAATAAACTATCACACTCGGCGAACAGATAAAATTTGGCAACGATTACAAGACTCATTGGTCGTATTGCACTTAATTGCACTTAATTGCACTTAATTCCCCTTGAATACTAATTATAGAATCACTTTATGTATTCTCTTGTAATTGTCCAGTTAGACGTATAAAATTTAACCATATATTTATACGAAAAAGGGGATTAATATGATTGCACAAACATTTTATTTAATTGTTTTAATTATTTGGGTGTCTATGATTGGGTTAACTATTTGGGATAAAGGTTTGACTAATTTTTTTAAATATATATTCACCCCTACAAAAATACCAAGACAAAATAGATTTAAACACCCTTTTTTGTCGTTTTTAGTTATTCAAGAAAAAGAACAAAAATTTTATTTTTATGCAGTAAGTTTTTTAATAGGTACAATTTTTGGTCTAATGTTTTTCCCCAGGTTCTTAATTTTAAGACTACTAACATTTAGCATTGCTTCATTACTGTTTTGTTATAGTTTTTTTTCATACCTAAAATTATTCCCTAAAAAAACAAAACTCTGGCAAATTGAATCGTATTTATTATTACTTATTACTACATTCATTTTTTATCTAATTAATTATATGAATTTGATTACACCACTAATGGAAACAACAGTTATTTTTACATTTATATTAGGTATTATTATCATTACCTTTAGTTCATTCTATTTATTAAAATTACTTTCATACATTGTTCAAAATAATTTTGCACATACTGTACAGGTTATTGCTGAATTTGCATTAAATATTTTCTATGAAGGTTTGCTTGTTGGAACTTCTTTAATAGGCGTTTTAGGAGGTGAATCAAAAGTTACCGAATTTGTCTCTAAGTTACCCAGTGTCCATGTTGTTGATCACTTAGTAGCTATTTCATATTATGGCTTGAGTGATTTTTTTGGAGACCCCATAAATTCTATTCAAAATGTTCAGTCATATCCAACAATAATTTTATATATTCATCTGCTAAGCTTATTATTTGGCGCAAGCTACACGTGGATATTTCTTGCTAACTTAATAAGCATTGATAATAATTAAATGAGTTTTGCAATTATATTAAAAAGTTGATATACTAAACAAAGTTATTTTGGAGAGTTGGCAGAGTGGTAATGCACCGGACTCGAAATCCGGCGAACGCTGTAATGGCGCGCGCAGGTTCAAATCCTGTACTCTCCTTTTTATATCATATTAAACCAAAATAAAAAAACACAAACGCCAGTTTAAAGGCATTTGTGTTTTTTATTTTGTATAAAAAGAGACTATAAAGCATTAAAACATCATATGACTTTGCACATATTTCGCACATTTTTATATACCTAACATTAAAAAAGCTTTAAGTGACTTTCTGAATTATAAAAAATCAGTATTATACCTGTATCTTGGACCCAAACTGATGTATATATAATTAATATTTCGCAAACAACCGTCTGTTCTTGGTAAAAGGAAGATAATATTCAAAAGCTCGTAGCTTAATTTAAAAATAAAAAGCTCTAGTATTGGACGAAAATCCAATACTAGAGCCTCATTTTATAAAATTATACAACAATAGCTATCATAAAGCTGTAATCATGAATTTAATAGTTCATTAAACTGAATATATCATAGTCTTTTATTTTTTGACGGCCCTTTAAATCATCTAATTCAATAAAAAAGGCAGTCCCTACAACAATACCACCTAATTGTTCAACTAATTCTATCGTCGCTGCAATCGTACCACCAGTTGCTAATAAATCATCTGTTACTAAAACCCTCTGTCCAGGTTGTACCGCATCCTTATGCATATATAGTGCAGATTCTCCGTACTCCAATGCATACTTGGCCTCAACGGTTTCTCGAGGTAACTTACCTTTTTTTCTAGCTGGTGCAAATCCTACACCTAGATCATAGGCCACTGGACATCCAACAATAAACCCTCTAGCTTCAGGGCCAACAATCATCTCAACATTTTTACTCTTGGCATATTCTACAATTTTATTTGTTGCTTCGCGGTATGCTGCTCCGTCTGCCATTAAGGGTGATATATCTCGAAAAACAACACCTTTTTCTGGGTAATCAGGAATTGCAGCAATATACTTTGTTAAATCTAATACCATTAATAAACGCTCCTTTAATCTTCTGTATTCAATTGTTCAAGTATCCACTTTTTAAGATCATTCTCTTTAGAGTAGACTAACTTATCTTCAGCTAATATTCGATTATTTCTTAGCTTATATTCAGAAGTATTTTTAATGTCCATTTTATTTGTTGTACTTTTTCCAGTCATTAATCCATCTTTTATTTTAACAAATTCCAACTCTAAAAACACCTTAATCATGAATATTAATAAATTTTTCTTTATTTTTAAAAAATCAGATAAGACGATTAGTTGATTATTAATATCAACATCTTTATGACTCATCACAAATTTATATAACTTTGCATACTGTTCTCTGGATGGCATACCATCTAAATAGGCACTGTTAGTCTTTAAAAATACTGCAATTATTTTCTGACTATCCGATAAACGTAATATTGTAGACATTTGTTCCAACGAGCTTGGGCAATCTACAAATATAATTGTTCTTTGATTATCAAAATCTGATACACTTTTTAGTTGATCAGCCTGCTTAAATATCTGTTTGTCTGATGAAAATTGTTTTACTTGGTCATAATTTTTTTTATTCCAGAATATAAACAAGCCTTCATTTTGAAATAAACTTTTATTCACGTGGTCAGTTCTTTCATCAATAATTACAAGCCCTTCAAATTTAATGTCCTGTACCATTAACTGTAAATTTGTTTTATTCATCCATACATTTTTTTCAATTTCACCGATTAATTTGATCTCATCTAAAGTATTCTTGAAATCATCAACATACTTTGCATTTGAAAATGAAATTCCACTAATTTTTTCTTTCTCACCAACAACTTCAAATTTTAAGTGAGTTCCTGTTTTACCAATAGCCTTAACATTTTGTATTGATTTATATTTAATTTCAAAAATCGGTTTTTCATTGTCTGTACCAAATGGTTTTAATTTTTCAATATCCTTATAAAAATCCAAAGTCAATTGATCTACATTTAGCTTTGCTACAACCACTTTGGCTGGCTTAACGTTCAATTGAATTCCTTGAGATACTGCTTCATTTTCCAAGTCTAATCTAAATCTTTCTAAGTTTTGAATGGGAAATGTTAATCCCACGGCCATATGATGTCCACCAAAATGAGATGTTAATTCTCTATGTTCATTAATTGCGTTATACAAATGAAATGTATCAATACTTCGACCGGATCCTTTTAAATAGCCCTTCTCTGTATCTTGGTTTAAAATAATTGTCGGTTTACCAGTTACTTCAACAACACGACTAGCAACGATACCTAATACACCTTCGTGCCAATTTTCACCTGTTATTACCAGTGTTTTCTTGTACTGATTATACTCTGCTGTAGCCTGTTTCAATGCTAGTTCTAATATATCTGCTACAATTTTTTGACGGCGTACATTTTCAGATTGAACAAAGTTTGCTATTTCCTGTGCTCGTTCATCGTCTAGACTAGTTAACAGTTCAACACCAATATTTGCATCACCTAATCGCCCAATTGCATTTAAACGCGGCGCAATACCAAAACCAATATCTTTTTCATCTACTGTTTCCTGTTTTACATTCGCAACTTCCATTAATGCAATCAATCCTGGCCGGAACGTTTGTTGTAAAACCTTCAGACCGAAACTTACAAGTGAACGATTTTCATCTGTCAGTGATACCAAATCTGCTACTGTACCGATTACCACTAAATCTAGTAATTCTTCTGAAATATCACCTGTTAATGCACTCGCAACTTTAAATGCCACACCAGCACCTGAAAGTTCTCCAAACGGATATTTTCCTTCAGGATGTCGAGGATGAATTATTGCATAAGCCTTTGGTAAAACATCTGGTAATTCATGATGATCGGTTACGATAACATCTATACCTTGAGATTGAGCAAATTCTATTGCTTCATTCCCTGATACACCATTATCAACAGTAATAATCAAATTAGTACCATTGTCTATTATTCTTTTATAAGCATCTACATTAGGTCCGTAACCATCTATAAATCGGTTAGGTATATAAGTTTCCACATCTGCGCCCATATCACTAAGTGTCTCAAACATGATTGAGGTACTCGTTAACCCATCAGCATCATAATCACCATAAACCGTTATTTTTTGATTTTTAACTATTGCTTGTTGAATTCGTTCAATTCCTTTACTCATATCATGCATAAGCATTGGATCGTGAATGTTTTCTGCTCCTACATTTAAAAAATCAGTAATAGCTTTTTCAGATGTAAGTCCGCGGCTCCATAGTAAAGATATCAATGAATGATCTAATTGAATATTTTCAAATATTTCATTAGGTATTTTGTCATTACTTAAATCTAAAAACTTCCAACTATACTTTGATTCAATCATGTTAAACCTCTACTTTACTAACGATTTATATTTTCTGATTTTAACGTTTTAATTTCATTTTGTAGTAATTGAACTTCTTTTCTATTCTGAGTTTTTATTTTATCAATTGAATTTTTCAATGATTCATCAAAATTATTTTTATAGTCATCCAATTGTTGATTTAATTCTTTATTTTCTTTTTTTAATTTTAAAGTTGCACTTGTTGTTAACAGACCTATCAGTAGTGCTCCTGCTAAAATTGAAAATAATAAAATAAGAATCATTGGCATTTTAATTTCTGCAAACCAAAAATTAATTGAAACTTCCTTTACATTTAAAATTGAAAAAATTGCTATTACGATAATAAGTAATAACGCTATGATTGTTCGCCATTGTTTTTTCATATTTTCCCCCACTATTTTTTGTTAAATACTGTACCCGCAAGTAAATCTCCCATTTTAGGGAAAATTGTATATCCCAAATATGCCATTTCCATATAATATGGTAAATTAATTTCGCGTTTATTTGTACTTATGTTTCTTGATATAATCTTTGCAACATGCGCAGGATTTAGCATCATTGATCCAATATTTTTTAAATAGTTGCCCTCTTTATCAGCTATTTTGAAGAAATTAGTATCAATTGGTCCAGGATTAACTGTCATAACTTTAATCCCTAGTGGTTTTAATTCTAATCTCAACGCATTAGAATAACCAAGGACACCATATTTCGTTGCTGAATAAATTGCTGATTTCGGTGTTGCAATTTTCCCAGCAATAGATGCAATATTAATAATAACGCCATATTTTCTATCTGCCATATTTAGCGCAACATTTTGAGTCATGTACATTAGCCCCAAGACGTTTACTCTAAACATTTTTTCAGCAACATCCATATCAAAAGATAACACATTCTCCATCAAACCAAACCCTGCATTATTTATAAGTACTTCAATCGGTCCAATTGAAGATTCAATTTTTTTAACCATTTTTTCAATTTGAATTGGATCAGAAACATCACATTCAATCGCATAAGCCAATCGACCAGATAGACGCTGACAAGCATCTTTAACCTCTGTAAGTTTATCCATTTGTCTAGCGCAAATAACAACAATTGCACCTTTTCTAGCAACCTCATATGCCAGTTCCTTACCTAAACCACTTGAACCACCACTAATTAGAACGATTCTATTACGTAAATCTTTTAACTCTTTATATTGACTAATCATTTACTTTTTCCTTTTGAGAAAACGGCACATTAATTACATCAAAATCTCTAACAACCGTTGTATTTTTAAAGATACTTCTTGCCTCACTCTGTAAAGTAATGGCCATTTTACCAACATATCTTGCGGAAATATGTGTCAATAATAACATTTTCACGTTTGATTTTTTAGCGATTTCTGCAGCCTGAGCACTAGTTGTATGATAATAATTCCTTGCCATTTTTGATTCAGCTTTTTCAAATGTACTCTCATGAACCAGAACATTTGCATTTTCAGCTAATGTATAACTATTTTTTGTTTTTCTTGTATCGCCCAAAATTGTGACAATACGCCCTTTTTTAGTTTCTCCCAAAAAATCATTTCCATTTAATTTTGTGCCGTCTTCTAATTGAACTATTTTACCGGCTTTTAATTCTCCATAAATTGGACCAGACGGAATATTTAATTCTTTAAGTTTATCTATTTGTAATTCGCCTGCATAATCATGTTCCACAATTCGATAACCCACGCTTATAATACGATGATCTAAGTAATCAAAATATACTTTAAAAGTGCTATCTTCAAATATTAATCCAGGTTTATCAAGTTCTACAAATTTAATTGTATATGACAACTTCGTTTCAGAAACTTGTAAACTGGTCTTCACAAAATTTTGAATTCCTTTAGGACCAAAAATAGTTAAAGGTCCATTACCTCCTTGAAATGATCGGCTACTCAAAAGACCTGGCAACCCAAAAATATGATCTCCGTGTAAATGTGTAATGAATATTTTTTCGATTTTCCGAGGTTTTATTGTCGTTTGTAAAATTTGATGTTGTGTTGCTTCACCTACATCAAACAACCAAACACTATTACGTTCATCTAGTAGTTTTAGTGCAATACTGGTTACATTTCTATTTTTTGCAGGTGCTCCTGCTCCTGTACCTAAAAATTCTAATTCCATATTATTAACCTATCCTTACTTATTCATTTGATTTCATTGGTAATGTAACTTCAAAAACGACACCCTTCGGTATCTTATTTCTAACTTCAATTTTACCTTTATGCTCTTCAACGATCCATTTCGCAATTGACAAGCCTAACCCATTACCACCTGTTTTACGATTTCTTGATTTTTCTTCTCTATAAAAGCGTTGGAAGATTATTTTTTTATGTGTATCACTAATATTTTCTCCATCATTAATGACTTGTATCACTAGTTGCTTAGCCGACTCAATAACGATAAACGAAATTTCATTACCCGCTACTGTGTATTTCAATGCATTATCAAGTAAAATGACAATTAATTGATGTATACGGTCTTCGTCTAATTGAATGTACTTACTTGCAATATTTATTTGAAAATAAAATTGTTTATTTTGACTAAGCGCAATATCTGCATAAGGATGAATAATATTCTCAAAGTATTCCTTAGCAAGGACTTTCTTAAAGTTAAACACATTAGCATTAGAATCTGAATTAGCTAACAATAATAGATCTTTTGTTAGATTATTTAATCGTCTAATCTCACTTAATGAAGTTGCAATTGACTCGCTTTCATCGATAATATTTGCATTAGGTTTTGTTAACAAATACTCTAATTTATTTTGTACTATCGTCAATGGTGTTCTAAGCTCATGGGCTGCATTATCGATAAATTCTCTTTGCTTATTCCATGCACTAATCGTTGGTTTAATACTAATAGATGATAAAATAACACTTAAGGCAATCGACAACATTCCAAAAATAAGCAGAGATACAAGTAAAATATTCCTAAAACTAATCAATGAGTTTTGATTAATCTCAATATTTTCAATAATTTGAATATATCGTGCTTTATGCCATTTTTTAACAGCTGAGTCTGGAATTTCCATTAAGTATGACCTAAACGTAGGTCCGTTTTTTTGTTTAATTGTTTTAAATTTGTTTAAATCAGATTTTTTAAATGGTATCTTATTAAAAACGGGGTATCTGGTACCCATTGCATCTTTATTAATTATTTCTCCATTTTGTGACCATAAGATTTGATAGACTTTAAAGTCAGGTGCTTGCTTCAAAAGTGGACTATCATCGATTCTATTTATGGAGACATAATTAGAATCTTTTATTCGTCTAATTTGTTTTTTCATTGATATATCTACATTAACTGTTAAGGTGTCATTAAATGAACTATATACAATTAAACCAAGTGTTACAAAAATAATACTGAAGCTTAAAAGATACATAAAAAATAATTTTATACGCGTATCTCTATTTGCCTTATTTTTCATCAGGTTCAACCAGATAACCAACGTTTCTAATTGTTCGAATCATTTTTTCATGACCAATCTTTTTTAATTTTTTTCTCAGATTACTCATATAAACTTCTACAACCGTAATGCTAGTATCGGACGTAAATCCCCAAACACGGTCAAATATTTGTTCTTTCGTTAAAATAGTATTCTTATTTTCCAGTAAGTATGTTAAAAATTCATACTCTTTACCCTGTAAATTGATAGATTGGCTGCCAGAAATAATTGTTCTGTTATCAGATAAAATCATATCTTGATATTTTAATTCACTATCTATTTCAAATTTCATTGTTCTTTTCAGAAGAGCCTTTATTCTCATTTGTAATTCGTTTAAATTGAATGGCTTAGCTAAATAATCATCCGCCCCTAAATTAAATCCGGTAATTTTATCGTCAACACTATCTTTTGCTGATAAGATTAGCACTGCCGTGTCAATTTTCTTTTCTCGAATTTTTTTTAATACATCAAATCCCGATATTGTAGGAAGCATTAAATCTAAAATAATAATATCATATATATTTTGTGAAGCTTTAAAAAAGCCTTCCTCGCCATCGAACGCTTGCTCTAACGTCATAATTTTTGCTGTTGCTTCAACAATATTATCAGAAATAATTGTATCATCTTCAATAATTAATCCTCTTGGCATTTTTTTTCCTCATTCCTTTCATTTTCATTAAAAAAAATGCATAATAATTATATCTTCTACTAAAGGATGGTTAAATATTATGCGAATGATCGATTTAGAATTAGCCACTATTGATTTAAATAAAAATTTTAATTTATATTACACTACTAATAATCTATTTTACCCTATTTCTAAGGTAATTAGTACATCAGAATATTTTATTTTAATTGTTACTCCCTCTGATAAACCCTTGTTACTTCAAGATTTACTTCACGTATCTGAGTTGAAATCACGTCATAATAAGCTGTTTATCCAAACTATTGATAAAAATTTACATTTAATTTTAGGTTATAAAATAGATCATAATAAACTATTTTTAGCTTAAAACTTAAAATAGATCTGTCTTCATTCTACTCTGATGCTATTATATATATCGCATGGAGTATTAATAAAAAATGCTAACTGCTGTTATACAGTTAGCATTAGTGACATTTGTTAATAGATAAAGTTATTCTACATAATTATCCTGTCTTTATAGTATATCTAAAAAATGGAGGTAAAACAAATGAATATTCTATCTACAACAGTAAGTATCGTTGCCCTATTAATTTCACTGTATACCCTGTACATCGTCCTAAAAAGTAATAGATAAATTAAACGCTAATTTTTAACACAATACATTATTCATACAACTACTGGATTAAGTCATCAATTGTCCTATCTTATTCAAAAAAGGACAATATTAGTTTGTTGAAACAAATTTAAAAAACATTATAGAACATAGCTATTTTAAGGGTGTACACTTTCTGGTGTTGGTGAAATAAAATTCATCAACACCAGTTTTTTATTCTGAAAACAAAAAAAGAGGCCACCATGACCTGTACTAGGCCCTGTCAAGTTGACGGATGAAATAATATAAAATTTAATATGTTTCTAAATGGCTTTATCCCAGTATT